>DASYBH010000537.1:0-3391 GCA_036500885.1 Candidatus Dormiibacterota bacterium | reverse complement strand
GTGATCCATGGCGGCTTCTCGCTGAGGTACCTGTCGCCCCACTGTCGTAGGCCAGCGAGCGTCACGGCGAGGTCTCGGCCCTTGGTGGTGAGCCGGTACTCGTAGCGCTCCGGGCGCTCGCTGTAGCGGACGCGCGCGAGGATGCCCGCTTCGACCAGCCGGTTGAGCCGGTGGGTGAGGACGCTGCGGGCGATCCCGAGGCTTTCCTGGAACTGATCGAAGCGACGGAGCCCAAGTAATGCGTCGCGGATGATCAGCAGCGTCCAGCGCTCACCCACGACCTCTAGCGCCCGTGCGATCGAGCAGTTCTGTCCCTCGTAGTCGTTTGGGAGCACGGCTTGATCGTAGCCCAAGCTAGTTGCATCACCCAACTGACCTTGCTATATTGTGTCCCGAGTCAGTCTCGTGACGCGACTCACGCGGAGACAATCCCATGCCTGCTGGGAACACAAAACCGTAAACGGAGGAGCTCCGATGGACGAACTGCTATCAGCGGTGCTGGACGCGCACGGGGGCCTCGACAACTGGCAGAGGGTCAGGACGCTGAGGGTCGGCTTTTCGCGGGGCGGCCCGTTCTGGGCCGCGCGCGGCTGGCCGGACCTCCTCGCAAACGAAACCGTGACCCTCGACGCTCACCGCCAGCACATCGAGTTCACCCCGTTCCCCGCCCAGGACCGAACCTCGGTATTTGACGTCGATCCAGAACGGGTAGCGATCCGCAACGGCGACGGCCAGGTGATCGAGGAGCGCACCCGACCGCGCGACTCATTCCCCAGCCAGTTCGATCCGTTCGCGACGCCGTGGGACGCGATCCAGGTCGCGTACTTCGCGAGCGCGGCGATGTGGAACTATCTGACCGAGCCGTTCGGGTTCACCTACCCCGGCGTGCAGGCGAGAGAGATCGAGCCCTGGAACGAGGACGGCGCGACATGGAGGCGGCTGGCGGTGACGTTTCCACCGTCCAACGCCAACCACAACCCCGACCAGGTGTTCTACTACGACGAGCGGTTCATGCTGCGTCGCATGGACTACTCGCCGGAGGTGACAGGCAGCCCGCCGATTGCCCAGTACACGCACGATCCCAAGACGTTCGACGGGTTCGTGTTCCCAACGCGCCGGCTCATGCACCGCCGCGACGCGGACGGTGTCGCCAACCAGAGCGTTGCCCTGCTCACGTTCGACATCGACGCCGTCGCCATTGAACGCTGCTGATGTCCTTCGTCGACCTCAACGAGCCGGTCGTTCGCGGCTGACCAGAGCTGTGGATTGCCTGTGCAAGCGCTCGTCTTGTCGACGCTGCGTGAGGCCACCCTCGGCGGTTCTTGCTTTCACGCTGCGACGGGGATTGCGACGCCGTCGACGAGGAACCCGCAATGCGCGGATGGGAGGGAGGCCCGGGCCGGGCGACCAGCGTCACCCGCCGCATTACTGCTTGGGCGAGGAGCAGGACAAGATCGCTTGAGCATCCGGAGCCTCTTGTTTTACACAGCGGACCGTTGTGCCGGACGAGCTCGCCCTCCAACCGCTTGAAAACCGCTCCTAAACCTGGCCGCACGGGTCGTTAGGGCCAAATTATCCCGAGTTCGTGACGATCTGGGCGGTAGGCCGGGTGGGGGGCGAGCAAAGCGTCCATGATGCGAGGCGAGAGATCCTTGACGGGTGGAGGCACCAAATGAAGGAAGCCAGGACCAGGCTCACCGTCTGGTCCCTGCTCCCGCTGGCCAGCAGCAAGCGACCGTCCGGCAGCCTCCCGAGGGCCACCGCCGCCATCTGCCCGGTGTGGCCGCGCAGAGGTTTGCCCAACGCCTGGCCAGTGCTCGCCTCCCACAGCCTCACCGTCTCGTCCTCGCTCCCGCTGGCCAGCCCAGCGCCTGACCACTGCTCGCCTCCCACAGCCTCACCATCTGGTCCCAGCTCCCACTGGCCAGCAGCGGGCGGCCGTCAGCCAGCCTCCCGAAGGCCACCGCCGTCACCTCGCCGGTGTGGCCGCGCAGGGGCTCGCCCAGCGCCTGACCACTGCTCGCCTCCCACAGCCTCACCGTCTGGTCACTGCTGCCACTGGCCAGCAGCAGGCGGCCGTCAGCCAGCCTCCCGAAGGCCACCGCCTCCACCCACCCGGTGTGGCCGCGCAGGGGCTCGCCCAGCGCCCGACCGCTGCTCACCTCCCACAGCCTCACCGTGTCGTCCAGGCTCCCGCTGGCGAGCAGTAGGCGGCCGTCCGGCAGCCTCCCGAAAGCCACCGCCTCCACCACGTTGGTGTGACCGCGCAACGTCAGGTGAAGTCTCCCGGCCTGGCTGGCCACCCAACGCGGATTCCAACCCCCTCTCCCCGCCGCCCGGCCAGCACGACCGTTGTGCAGCCCCGCCAGCCTCCGCACCGCTCCCCGATCCTCCGCCTTCGCCACCTCCAGGGCTTGTCGCCCTCTCAGGATCTGCTCCGCCTCTTCCGGCGCATCCCCGCTCCCGAAGTAGCGCATCTGGACCTCGGCCGCCAGCCGCTCCTGGTCCAGGTGGTCGAGCGCCTCGGCGTCGGCCAGCAGCCTTGGCAACGCCTCGCCAAGCCGCGCGTGCGTGGCCAGATGGCGCAGCACATAGGGCCTGGCCTCGGCCCAACCACCCTCCCGTCCCAGCCGCTGGAGCGCCCCGGCAATCACCTCGTGCGCTCGCTCCGCCCTCACCGCTGTCCCTCGCCTGATCGCACAGGAACGGAGCGACCTGCCCATGCATGCGGTTCAGTCATCGGGCGGCACGATCAGCACGTCGTCGGCGACAGCACTGTATCCACCGCCCCTTGCGGTGATGGTGTACAGACCCGGCCGACCGATGGCCAACGTTGACGTGAGCGAATCATCGGCTCTTTGAAGCGGCACCGAGCCAATCGGCATGACTCCGGTCTCTTCGTACCTGCAGGTGATGCCCGCCAGGGCCGGGGCGGCGATTCGGATGGTGAACGGCTCGCCCGCCACAGCGGCATCCGGAACCTCCAGGCCGATCCCGGCTCCCTGCGGAGGCCCCAGAGCCTTCGCCAGCAGGATGTGCTCGTCCCAGACGATCCCCTCGGACGAGTTGGCCAGCGCACCGTGCTTTTGAGGGAGTGGCGACAGCTCGTTGCCCGGTGGAAAGGCTGAGCCGAAGTAGACGGTTCCGTCACCTCCCCAGTCGCGGTCGCCCAGCATCTTGCTGAACTCGACCCCACCCTCCGAGAACTGAAAGCTCTGGAGCGTCGGCTGGCTGACCCCGACCAGCGGGACTATCGGGCACCTTCCAGCACCTGCCGCAGCCACCTCGTCGGCCAGGCGTCGATGGGCACGGTCGGCCCGAGCCCCCAGGTCGCGATCGGCTCCGGCAGCCACCAGTACGGCGACACCTGGTCGACGCAGCCGGCCATCAT
>DASYBH010000536.1:0-6392 GCA_036500885.1 Candidatus Dormiibacterota bacterium | reverse complement strand
GGGAATTCCTTATCGGTATAGTCCGTTTGGAGTATTCGAGATGTTCAAGGTTGGCGCCCTGGCAGTCGCGGTGCTCGGCCTGCTGGAGGAGCGGCCGCGGCACCCCTACGACATCGCGTACACGATGCAGCAGCGCTGCATGACCGAGCACATCAAGCTCAGCATGGGCACGCTCTACCACGTGGTGGAGCAGCTCCACCGCCTGGGGTGGATCCGCCCCACCGAGACGGCACGCGAGGGGCGCCGGCCGGAGCGGACCACGTACGCGGTGACGCCGGAGGGCCGGCAACACCTCCAGGCCCGACTTCGCGAGCTCATCGCGGAGCCCACGCGAGAGCACACGGCATTCGAGGCGGGGTTGACCTTCATGCACCAGCTGCCGCGCGAGGAGGCGGCCGCGCTGCTGCGCCGGCGGGCCGAGGCGCTGCGCGAGCAGATCGAGCTGAAGGACTACGGACTGGCGCGGCTCCGCGAAGGCGGCCTCGCCCGCCTGGCGCTGATCGAGGCCGAGCTGGTCCAGGACACCCGGCGCTTCCAGCGCGAGTGGGCGCTTCGGCTCGCCGAGCAGATCGAGTCCGGCGCCCTCGAGTGGGGGTCGCTGGTCGTCGAGGGCTCGCCGCGCGCCCGGGAGCGCCACGCCGCAGGCCCAACCCCGTTTCCCGAGGAGATGACCTAGATGACGAACCTGCGCTCCAACCCCTGGGCCGTGCTGACCGTCCTGTGCCTGGGCTTCTTCATGGTCCTGCTCGACCTCACGATCGTGAACATCGCGATCCCGAGCCTGACCGATGGACTGAAGGCCAGCCTGGACCAGGTGCTGTGGGTGCTCAACGCCTACACGCTCACCTACGCGGTGCTCCTCATCACCGCCGGCCGGCTGGGCGACCGGTTCGGCCAGCGCACCCTGTTCGCGATCGGTCTGGCCGTCTTCACGCTCGCGTCCGCCGCCTGCGGCCTGGCCCAGGACCCGGCGCAGCTGATCGCCGCCCGCGTGCTGCAGGCGGTCGGCGGCGCCCTGCTGACCCCGCAGACGCTGGCCATCCTCACCTCGATCTTCCCGCCGGAGCGCAGGGGCGCCGCATTCGGCGTGTGGGGCGGCATCGCCGGCCTGGCCACGATCGCCGGACCGGTGCTCGGCGGCTTCCTCACGACCTATCGGGACTGGCGCTGGATCTTCTACGTCAACGTGCCGATCGGCGTGGTCGCGCTGGTCGCCACCTTCCTGGTCATCCCCCGTCTCCGGACGGGCCGGGAGGCCCGACTGGAGCCGGTCGGCGTCGTGCTGGCCTCCGGCAGCCTGCTGGCGATCACCTTCGGCCTGATCGAGGGCCAGCGCTTCAGCTGGGGCACCGTCACGACGGTGGCCGGCGTGGCCATCACCATCCCGGAGATCCTGGTCGCCGGCGTCGTCCTGCTCGCGCTGTTCCTCGTCTGGGACTCGGGCAGGTCCAGCCCGCTGGTGCCGCGGGCGCTCTTCCGGGACCGCAACTACTCGGTGATGAACTGGGTGGGGGCGGCCGTCAACTGCGGGATGATCGGTCTCTTCCTGCCACTCACCATCTACCTGCAGTCAGCGCTCGGGTTCAGCGCGATGACGGCGGCGCTCACCCTGATCCCGATGTCGCTGGTCTCGATGCCCGTGGCGCCCTTCGCCGGCCGCCTGGCCGACCGCATCGGCGGCAAGTACATCCTGATGACCGGCCTGGCGCTGTTCGGGCTCGGCATGGGGTGGGTCGACTGGCGCGCGGGCATCGACTCGACCTGGCTGACGTTCCTCCCGGGCCTCCTCCTCGGCGGGGTCGGCATGGGCTGCACCTTCGCCCCGATGGTGACCGTCGCCATGCGCAACGTGCAGCCGCAGCTCGCGGGCGCGGCGTCCGGCGTGCTCAACACCACCCGGCAGGTCGGCGGCGCGATCGGGAGCGCCGCC
Source organism: Candidatus Dormiibacterota bacterium (assembly GCA_036500885.1). Lineage (GTDB taxonomy): Bacteria > Chloroflexota > Dormibacteria > Dormibacterales > Dormibacteraceae > CF-161. The sequence goes on along the minus strand of DASYBH010000536.1, from coordinate 4,462 downwards.
GTCGGCGCGGTGCTCCAGCACCAGCTGTCGGCCAGCCTGCACGACCAGGCGGTCCGGTACGCGGCGCAGCTCCCGCCGCAGGTGCCGCCGGCGATCCGTCAGCGCTTCGTCGACGGCTTCAGCGGCGCCGGCGGCGGGCTGGAGGTCGGCACGGCCAGCAGCTCGGCGGCCGGCCACCTGAGCGGGCTTCCGCCGGCGGTGGCGGCCCAGATCGCCGCCGCGGCGCACGACGTCTTCGCCTACGGCTTCATCGACGCCATGCGGCCGACGCTGCTCGTGCCCATCGCGGCCCTGGCGATCGGCACCGTGAGCTGCCTCGCCATCAGGCGGCGCCGACGCGCGGAGCCGGCGCCGGCACGGCGCGAGCAGGAGGTGGCGCCGGCGGCCCGCTGACCCCGGCGGGGGGGCCATCCCCTCAATACAATCGGGCTCGTGGACACAGGCTGGATCGAGCGCGCAGGCGTGCGCCTGCATTGGCTGGAATGGCGGCCCGACGAGCGGACAGCGCCGGCACGTGAGCCGGCGCTGCTCCTGCTCCACGGGCTGAGCTCCAATGCGCGGGTGTGGGAGCGCATGGCCGTCAACCTGACGGGCCGGCGGGTCGTCGCGCTCGACCAGCGCAGCCACGGCCTCTCGGACCGCCCGGCCACGGGCTACGGGCAGGACGAGCTGGTGGCCGACGCCGCCCACGCGATCCGCGAGCTGGGCCTCGGACGCCCATTGATCGTCGGCCACTCGTGGGGCGCGATGGTGGCGCTGGCCCTGGCCGCCGAGCACCCCGAGCTCTCCGCCGGCCTGGTCCACGTCGACGGCCCGGCCACCTCGTTCGGCCGTCTCATGACCTGGGAGGAGGCGGCGCAGCGCATGCAGCCGCCCCTGCCGGCGTACGGCGACCTCGACGAGGCGCTGGAGGCCCAGCGCGCCTATGTCGGCGAGGCCTGGGACCACGACCTGCGCGACTTCGTCAGCGCCGGGCTGGTCGAGGCGGAGTCGGGCGGCCTGCGGTCCACGCTGACCGCCGAGGTGCGGCTGGAGATCCTGCGCGAGCTGTACGACTTCCAGCCCGAGCTCCTCTTCGCCGGCGTCGAGGGCCCGATCCTGCTGGCCGTGGCGGGCCAGCTGTGGGCCGGTGCGCCCCAGGAGTTCGCCGAGCGCAGGCGGCGGGCGGCCGAGGAGGTGGTCGAGCTGCGGCCGGACGCACAGGTCCGCTGGTACGAATCGCGGCACGACGTGCCGCTGATCCGCCCGGCCGAGCTGGCCGCCGACGTCGAGCGCACTGCGGTCGCCGCCGCGTTCCGAGGGCTGGCCCGCGAGGCGGCCGCCCTGACCGTCAGGAGTCGCGTGGACTGGGCGCGTCAGGTCCACGGCGACGGGGGCGGCTGGGACGCCAGGGACCTGCTCGCACACCTGTCGAGCACCCAGGCCGCGCTGGCCGGCGTGATCGCGGCGAGGCCGGCGCCCGACGACGGCAGCCGGCCCGCCTTCGACGCGAGCCGGTGGAACGAGTCGCAGCTCCGGCGCCGGCGCGAGCGGCGACCCTCCGAGCTGGCCGACGAGATGCGGAGGGGCGCCGAGGACATCCACGCCGCGCTGCTGGCGGCCGACCTCGCGGCGCCCACCGGCGCGGGCAACTTTGCCGGCCGCCCGATCAGCGAGGCGATGGAGCGGATGCTCGAGCACCAGCGCGCGCACCTCGCGGAGCTGTCGACCGCGCTCGGCGCGGGCTGACCGCGATGAGCAGGCTGGACCCGGCGCCGCTCCTGCCGGGCCTGGAGCGGCTCGCCGGCCGGCTGCTGGAGGGGATCGAGCCTCCCCCGGTCGCGCTGGTGCGCCAGCGGCTGGACGCGCCGGTGCTGGCCGGCGTGGAGGCGGAGACGCGGCAGGAGGTGCGGCGAGCGGTCGCCGGGGTCCGGCCGGGCCGGGTGGCGGTCGGCGTGGGGAGCCGCGGCATCGCGGGGATCGGCGACATCGTCAACGCCGCCGTCGGCGCGCTGCGCGAGCTCGGCTTCGACCCCATCGTGGTCCCGGCCATGGGCAGCCACGGGGCGGCCACGGCCGCCGGCCAGGCCGAGCTGCTGGCCGGCTACGGCGTCGACCGCTCGCTGATCCGGGCCACGATGGAGACCGAGGTGGTGGGCGAGGTGGACGGCGTGCCGGTCCATGTCGATCGCCACGTCGTCGAGACGGGCGCCGTGTTCGTGGTCAACCGCGTGAAGCCGCACACGAGCTTCCGCGGGCCGGTGGAGTCCGGCCTGGCGAAGATGTGCGCGGTCGGCCTGGGCAAGCAGCCGGGCGCCAGGACCATGCACTCCCGCGGCCCGGCGGGCCTCCGGGATCGCATCCCCGCCGCGGCCCGCCTGCTCGTCGAGCGGGGCCTGGTGATCGGCGGCCTCGCGATCGTCGAGAACCAGCGCGACCAGACCGCGCTGGTCCGCGGCCTGGCGGCGGACGAGATCGGCGCCGGCGCCGAGGCGGCCCTGCTGGACGAGGCCCGCCGGCTGATGCCGCGCGTCCCGTTCGACGACCTGGACGTGCTGGTGGTCGAGCGCATCGGCAAGGACGTCAGCGGGGCCGGGATCGACACGAACGTGGTCGGGCGGATGCGCGTGATCGGGCAGCCCGAGCCGCGGCAGGTCACCGCCATCGTGGCGCTCGACCTGACCGACGCCTCCCACGGCAACGCGATGGGCATCGGCACCGCCGACTTCACGACCGCGCGCCTTCTCGGCAAGATCGACTTCGAGGCGCTGTACACCAACGCGCTGACCGCGGGGATCATCGGCATCCAGCGCATGACGATCCCATGCGTCATGCCCAGCGACCTGGCCGCCGTCTGTGCCGCCATCGCCTGCCGCGGCCGCGACGCGCCCCTGCGGCTCGCGTGGATCCAGGACACGCTGCACACCGAGCTGCTCGGCGTCTCGCCCGTCCTGGGGGAGGAGGCGCGGGCGCGGACCGACCTGGAGGTGGTGCGCGAGCCGGCGCCGATGCCGTTCGACGCCTCTGGCCGGCTCCGCTCCCTGGCCCCGGAGCCCGGGCCGTCATGAGCACCGACGAGCGGATGGACCGGTACGCGAAGCTCGCGATCCAGGTCGGCGTCAACCTCCAGCCGGGCCAGGACCTGTTCGTCGACGCATCGACCGAGCACGCACCGCTGGTCAGGCGCATCGCGCGCACCGCCTACGCGGCCGGCGCCCGGTACGTCGACGTCGAGTACTCCGACCGGCACCTCATCCGGGCGCAGGTCGAGCTGGGCGGCGACGAGGCGCTGGGCTGGACGCCGCCATGGACGCTGCTCCGGGCGCAGGAGGTCATCCGGCGCCGCGGCTGCCTCCTCAGCCTCCGCGGCGAGCCGGAGCCCGACCTGATGGCCGGCGTCGACCAGGCCCGCATCGCGCGCACCGACATGCTCGAGGCGCGGCAGACCCGCCTGCACGCCGTCACGGAGCGACTGGTCGCGTGGGCCGTCATCGCCTGCCCGACGCCGGGCTGGGCCCGTGCGGTGTTCGGGGAGCCGGACGTGGAGCGGCTGTGGCAGGCGGTCGAGTCGGCGGTGCGCCTGGACCTGCCCGACCCCGTCGCGGCCTGGCGCACGCACGTCGAACAGCTCGCCGCACGAGCGCGGGCGGTCGCCGAGCGGCGCTTCGACGCGGTCCGCTTCAGAGGGCCTGGCACCGACCTGGTCGTCGGCCTGCTCGACGGCGCGCCGTGGATCGGAGGGGCGGGCGAGACGGCATGGGGCCAGGCCCACGTGCCCAACCTGCCCACCGAGGAGGTCTTCACGACGCCCGACCGACGCCGCGCCGATGGGGTGATCCGCTCCACCAGGCCGCTGTCGTCCGGCGGCCTGGACGTCCGCGACCTGACGCTCCGCTTCGCCAGCGGCCGCGTCACGGAGGTGCACGCCTCGTCCGGCGAGGACGCCATCCGCCAGGTGATCGCCACCGACGAGGGATCGGCGAGGCTGGGCGAGCTGGCGCTGGTCGACGACACCTCCCGGGTCGGAAGGCTGGGTCAGACCTTCCGGCACACCCTGCTGGACGAGAACGCGGCCTGCCACCTGGCGCTGGGACACGGCATCGGCTTCTCCGGCGACGGCGTCGGAGCCGAGCCCCAGCGACTCGCCGTCAACGAGTCCGCCGTGCACATGGACTTCATGGTCGGCGGCCCGGAGGTGGAGGTGGACGGCCTGGAGCCGGGCGGCGCGGCGGTGCCCCTGCTGCGCGGCGACCGGTGGCAGCTGTGAGGATGGCTAGTTCGGGGTAGCGACCTGGCCGACGGGAAGGGCGAAGCCGGACAGATGCTCCCGTTCCGTGAACCCCCACGAGGGGCCTGTCCCCCTTGCCTCTTCAGGCGACAGGGCACAGCATGACGTCCGTGTGCAGCTCGCGGGAGAGCAGCCACGCCGTGGGGTGGGCCAGCGACGGCACGCGCAGCCGGTGGCGGTGCACGCCCATCACGA
>DASYBH010000535.1:0-11011 GCA_036500885.1 Candidatus Dormiibacterota bacterium | reverse complement strand
AGCACCCAGTCAGCCCTGAGATCAGACGAGATGAGATGAGATGAGCGGACACACTGCCTCTGCGGTGGGCGAGCCCGCGCTCGCCCGCGACCAACCCCTCGTGCCGGTGCAGCGCGAGCTGCTCGCGGACATGCTGACGCCGGTCAGCGCCTACTCCCGCCTGTGCCCGCCGGGCCACCTCGGCTTCCTGCTGGAGAGCGTCGAGGGCGGTGAGCGGCTCGCCCGATACTCCTTCATCGGCTACCGGCCCGAGCCGCTGGACCTGGGCGACGGCGATCCGCTGCCGGCCCTGGCCCGGATCGCCGGCCAGCGGCCGGTGTCGGGCCCCGGTCCGATGCCCCGGTTCCTCGGCGGCGCGGTCGGCTTCCTCGGCTACGAGGTGGCGCGCCACTTCGAGCGCCTCCCGGCCGGCGAGGGGCAGCCCCCGCCGCTGCCCGAGAGCGCGTTCATGCTGGCCGAGAACGTGGCGGTCTTCGACCACGTCACCCAGCGCCTGAGGCTGTTCACCCTGCACCGCCCGGACCGGGAGCCCTACGGGGCCGCCCTCGTCCGCCTCGACGAGATGGAGGCCAGGCTGCGTGCCGAGGCCCCGCAGGCGCCTCCGGTCGCGGCGCCGGCCAGTCCTCTCGCCTGGACCTCGAACGTGAGCCGGGGTCGGTTCGAGTCCATGGTGGACGCCGCGCGAGAGCACATCCTGGCCGGTGACGCCTTCCAGGTCGTGCTCTCGCAGCGATTCAGCCGGCCACTGGCGGCGCGTCCGTTCGACGTCTATCGGTGCCTGCGCGGCATCAACCCCTCGCCGTACATGTACTACCTGTCGCTCGGCCAGGACCGGCACGTCGTCGGCACCTCGCCGGAGATGCTGGTCCGCGTCGAGGGCGACTCCGTCGTCACCCGCCCGCTGGCCGGCACCCGCAGGCGGGGGGCCGATCGCGAAGCGGACGTCGCCCTCGAGCGGGAGCTGCTGGCCGACGCGAAGGAGCGCGCCGAGCACGTGATGCTGGTCGATCTCGGCCGCAACGACGTGGGCCGGGTGGCGGCGCCGGGCTCCGTCCGTGTGGAGCGGCTCATGGAGGTCGAGCGCTACTCCCACGTCATGCACATCAGCTCGACCGTGAGCGGCCGCCTGGCGGCCGGCCGGACGTCGCTCGACGCGCTGCGCGCCACCTTCCCGGCGGGCACGCTCTCCGGGGCGCCCAAGATACGCGCGATGGAGATCATCGCGGACCTGGAGCCCGAACGGCGGGGCTGCTACGGCGGCTCGCTCGGCTACGTCGCGTTCGGGGGCAACATGGACATGGCGATCACCCTGCGCACCATCGTGATCGCCGGCGGCACGGTCTACGTCCAGGCGGGGGCCGGCGTGGTGGCCGACTCGGTGCCGGCCCGCGAGTTCCAGGAGACGCTGGACAAGGCCGGCGCCATGTTCGCGGCCGTGGAGCAGGCGGAGGAGCTGTCATGAGGGTGGCCGTCATCGACAACTACGACTCGTTCACCTACAACCTGGTCCAGTACCTTGCCGAGCTGGGGGCCGAGCCGGTCGTCTTCCGCAACGACGCCGTCGACGTGGAGACGCTGCGCGGCTTCGACGCCCTGGTCGTGTCGCCAGGCCCCGGCACACCGGCCAGCGCGGGCGTGTCCGTGCAGGCCATCCGCGAGCTGACCGGCGTCATGCCGGTGCTGGGCGTGTGCCTCGGCCACCAGGCCCTCGGCGAGGCGTTCGGCGCCCGCGTGGTGCGCCACCACCCGGTGCACGGCAAGACGTCCGAGGTGCGGCATGACGGCGGCGCGCCGTTCACCGGGCTGCCGGACGTGTTCGAGGCCACCCGCTACCACTCGCTGGTCGTCGAGGAGACCTCCCTGCCGGCCGAGCTCGTGGTCTCGGCCCGGACCGAGGACGGCGTCATCATGGGCCTGCGCCACCGTGACCACCCCACCTTCGGCGTGCAGTTTCATCCCGAGTCCGTGCTGACCGGCGAGGGCAAGCATCTGCTCCGCAACTTCCTGGAGGGGGTTGGGAGTTGATCGAGTTCCTGGCCAAGCTGGCGCGCGGCGAGCACCTCAGCGAGGACGAGGCGTCGCATGCGATGCGGCTCATCATGCGCGACGAGGCCACCCCCAGCCAGATCGCCGGCTTCGTCATGGCGCTGCGCGTGAAGGGCGAGACGGTCGACGAGATCGCCGGCCTGGCGCTGACCGCGATGGCCATGGCCACGCCCATCGACGTGCCGGACCCGGACACGCTGCTCGACGTCGTCGGCACGGGCGGCGACGGCTCGCACAGCTTCAACATCTCGACGGTGTCGGCGATCGTCGCGGCCGCCTGCGGCGCGCGGGTCGCCAAGCACGGCAACCGGGCGGCCTCCTCGATCTGCGGAGCGGCTGACGTGCTCGAGGCGCTGGGGGTCAGGATCGACCTGGCGCCGGACGCCGTGGCCGGCTGCGTGGCGGACGTGGGCATCGGCTTCCTGTTCGCGCCGCGGTTCCACCCCTCGTTCCGCTTCGCGGGCGTGCCGCGGCGCGAGCTCGGCGTGCGCACCGTGTTCAACGTGCTGGGGCCGCTCTGCAACCCCGCGGCCGCCGGCCGCAGGGCGCTCGGCGTGGCCGACGCCGCGCTGGCGGCCCGGATGGCGGAGGTGCTGGTCCGGCTGGGCGTGCGCCGTGCGCTGGTGTTCCACGGCGACGGCCTGGACGAGCTCAGCACGGCGGGGCCCTCGCTGGTGATCGAGCTGCTCGACGGCGAGCGCCGCCAGTACCAGCTCGATCCGGCCGAGCTGGGGCTGCCGCCCGCCACCGCGGCCGACTTCCTGGGCGGGGATCCGGCCCACAACGCGCGGATCGCCCGCGCCGTGCTGTCCGGGGAGCGTGGGCCGCGGCGCGACGTCGTGCTGCTCAACGCCAGCGCGGCGCTGCGGGCCGCCGGGCTGGCCGCCGACTGGCGGGAGGGCATCGGGCTGGCCGCCGAGGCGATCGACCAGGGCCGCGCCGGCGAGGTGCTCGACCGGTGGGCGCGCGCCACCCAGGAGGCGGTCCCGGCGTGACGGACGCGCCCGACCTCCTCCAGCGGCTGGTGGCCGAAGCGCGGGCCGAGGTTGCGGCGCGCCGCTCGGTGATGCCGAACGATCGCCTGGAGCGCCTGGCCGCCGCGCTGCCGCCGCCGCGCGATCTGCTGGCCGCGCTGCGCGGGGACCGCCTGGCCGTCATCGCCGAGATGAAGGCGCGCACGCCGCTGATGGGCCGGCTGAGCGAGGACTACGCGCCCGGCCACCTGGCCGCGACCTACGTCGCCGCGGGCGCCGCCGCCCTCTCGGTCCTGTGCCAGGAGACCAGCTTCGGCGGCCGGCCCGAGCACCTGGCCGAGGCGAGGGCCGTCGCGGACGTCCCGGTGATGCGCAAGGACTTCATCGTGGACGAGCACCAGGTGCTGGAGGCGCGCGCATACGGGGCCGACGCCCTGCTGCTCATCGTGGCGGCGCTGGAGCCCGACCGGCTGCGGGCGCTGCTCGCCCTGACCAGGGACCTGGGCATGGAGGCGCTGGTCGAGGTCCACGCGGAGGCGGAGGTCGATGTGGCGCTGGAGTCCGGAGCGGTCGTGGTGGGGGTGAACCACCGCGACCTGGCCACGTTCCAGGTGGACGTGGGCCTGACCGAGCGGATGCGCCCGCTCCTGCCGGCGAGCGTCGCGTACGTGGCCGAGAGCGGCATCCACACCGCGGCGGACGCGGCCAGGATGCGGGCGGCCGGGGCCGACGCCATCCTGGTCGGCGAGGCGCTGATGCGGGCGGCGGACCCGGCCGCGAAGCTCCGGGAGCTGCAGGCGTGACCGAGGTCAAGATCTGCGGCGTCTGCGACGCGGACGCCGCGATCGTGGCGGCCGGCGCCGGCGCCGACATGGTCGGCTTCCACTTCTGCTCCAGCCTGCGCCGGATCACGCCCGAGGCCGCGCGCGCGATCGTGGAGGCCCTGGCGGTGCGGCCGCTGCTGGTCGGCGTGTTCATCGACCAGCCGGAGGCCGAGGTCGAGCAGATCGCCGATTTCGTCGGCCTCGACATGGTCCAGCTCCACGGCTCGGAGCCGCCGGCCTTCCGGGCGCCGCGGCCGGTGCTGAAGGCGCTCAAGGTCCGCGACGGGGCCGTGCCCGAGGCGGACGCCTGGCCGGACCCGATCCTGCTCGACAGCTGGTCCGCCGACCAGCGTGGAGGGACCGGCCGCGCCTGGGACTGGGAGGCGGCGAGAGCGCTGCTGGCAAGGCGCAGGGTGATCTTCGCGGGCGGCCTCCACCCCGGTAACGTCGGTGAGGTCGTGCGAACCTACCGGCCCCACGGGGTCGACGTGTCCAGCGGGGTCGAGTCCGCGGTCCGCGTGAAGGATCCGGACCGAGTCCGCGCATTCGTTCAAGCTGTACGGGATGCTGATGCTGAAGGGTAGGTTCGGTCCATACGGCGGGCAGTACGTGCCCGAGACGTTGATGTCGGCTCTGGAGGAGCTGGAGGGCGCGTGGCGCGAGGTCTGGGCGGACCCGGAGTTCCAGCTCGAGCTCAAGGCGCAGCAGCACGCCTTCATCGGCCGTCCCACGCCGCTCTACTCGGCCGAGCGGCTGAGCGCGCACTACGAGGGCGCCCGCATCCACCTGAAGCGGGAGGACCTCTGCCACACCGGCGCGCACAAGCTGAACAACGCGCTGGGCCAGGCGCTGCTGGCCAGGCGCATGGGCAAGCGGAGGATCATCGCCGAGACCGGCGCCGGGCAGCACGGGGTGGCCACCGCCACCGTCTGCGCCCGTTTCGGGCTCCAGTGCATCGTCTACATGGGCCGCGAGGACATGCGCCGGCAGGAGATCAACGTCCGGCGGATGCGGCTGCTCGGCGCGGAGGTCAGGGAGGTCACGGCGGGCTCGACCACGCTCAAGGACGCGACCACCGAGGCGATCCGCGACTGGGTGACCAACGTGGGCGAGACGCACTACATCATCGGCTCGGTGGTCGGGCCGCACCCCTACCCCGAGATGGTGCGCAACCTGCAGAGGGTCATCGGGGACGAGGCGCGCGACCAGTACCTGGCGGCTGAGGGCCGGCTCCCCGACGTGGTCGTCGCCTGCGTCGGCGGCGGCTCCAACGCGATCGGCATGTTCACCGCGTTCGTCGACGACCCGGACGTGGGCCTGGTCGGGGTGGAGGCCGGCGGCTCCGGCGTGTCCAGCGGCCTGCACGCGGCGTCGCTGGTCGGCGGCCGGCCGGGCATCCTGCACGGCGCGTACTCCTACCTGATCCAGAACCAGGACGGGCAGGTCGTGCCGACCCACTCGATCTCGGCCGGCCTCGACTACCCGGGCGTCGGGCCCGAGCACTCGATGCTCCGCGACCTCGAGCGGGCGACGTACGTGGCGGTCGACGACGCGGAGGCGGTCACGGCGTTCAAGCTGTGCACCCGCCTGGAGGGGATCCTGCCGGCGCTGGAGCCGTCACATGCGCTTCACTACGCTGGGCAGCTGGCGAGGGACCTGGGCCCCGACGGCCGCATCCTGGTCTGTCTCAGCGGCCGCGGCGACAAGGACATGGATTCAGTCATGGAGTTCGATGCGAGGGATTGAGACCCGACACGTGAGCCGGTTGGAGGAGCGGGTGCGGGCCTCCGGCGACGTCAAGCTGATCCCGTACGTGATGGCCGGGTACCCGGACCGCGCCGGCTCCATCGCGCAGGGCCTGGCGTACGCGGGCGCGGGCGCGGCCGCCGTCGAGGTCGGCATCCCCTTCAGCGACCCGCTGGCGGACGGGCCGGCCGTGCAGCGTGCCGGGCAGGTCGCGCTCGAGGGCGGCATGACCGTGGCCGGCGCCCTCGACGTGGCCGCGGCGATCGCCGAGGGCGGCGCGCCGGTCGTCCTCATGTCCTACGTGAACCCCGTGCTCGCCTACGACCAGCGCCGGTTCGCCGCCGACGCGGCGGAGTCCGGCGTGGCGGGCATCATCCTTCCCGACCTGCCGGTGGAGGAGGCCGAGCCGCTGTCCGGCTGGCTGCGGTCGGCCGGCCTGGACACGATCTTCCTCGTCGCGCCCACCAGCCCGGACTCGCGCATCGCCAGCATCGTCGAGCGCTCCTCCGGCTTCGTGTACTGCGTGACCCTGAAGGGGGTGACGGGCGCCAGGACGGAGCTCGCCACCGGGCTCGAGGACCTGCTGGCCCGCGTCCGGCGCGCGACGGACATGCCGGTGGCGGCCGGCTTCGGCATCTCGCGTCCCGAGCACATCCGCGCGCTGCGCGGCCATCTCGACGCCGTGGTGGTGGCCAGCGCCCTGCTGGACCGCGTCCACCGGGGCGAGGACCCGGTCCCGCTCGTCAGGGAGCTGCTGGCGGCATGCCGGTGAGAGGCATCAGGGGTGCGACCACCGTCGCCCTGAACGAGGCAGGCGCCATCGTCGAGGCGACCGAGGAGCTGCTGCGCGAGCTGGTGCGGAGCAACGACCTCGACGTCGAGGAGATCGCGTTCGGCTACTTCACCGTCACGCCCGACCTCGACGCGGAGTACCCCGCGCTCGCCGCTCGGAGGCTCGGCTGGGTCGAGGTGCCTCTGCTCTGCGGCCACGACATGGCGGTCCGCCAACCCAATCCACGCGGTATCGCGATGTGCGTCCGCGTGCTGCTCCTGTACAACACCGACCGACGCCAGAGGGAGATGCAGCATGCCTACCTGCGGGGAGCCCGCGCGATCAAGCAGGACCTCGACGCCATGCGCTCGAAGATCGACGCGCTGGTGAGCGGCCGATGATCATCGTGATGTCGCACCGGGCAGGGCCGGCACAGGTGCAGGTGGTCGTGGACAGGATCAGGGAGATCGGATTGCGGCCGGAGGTGTCCGTCGGCGAGGACCGGTCGGTCATCGGCGTGATCGGCGGCAATGCCTACGCCCACCGCGAGTCGTTCTCCCATCTCGCCGGGGTCCAGGAGATCGTGCAGATCACGAAGCCGTTCAAGCTCGCCAGCCGGGAGTTCCAGCCCCGCGACACCGTGGTGGACGTGGCGGGCGTGGCCGTGGGCGGGGAGGAGCTCGTGATGATGGCCGGTCCCTGCTCGGTGGAGGACCAGGCCATGCTGCTGGAGACCGCCCGCTTCGTGGCGGCCAGCGGCGCGCGCATCCTCCGCGGCGGCGCGTTCAAGCCCCGGACCTCGCCCTACAGCTTCCAGGGGCTGGGCGAGGTGGGCCTGCGCATGCTCGCCGTCGCCCGCGAGGAGACCGGCCTGCGGGTGGTCAGCGAGGTCGTCGCGCCGGCCGACGTGGAGCTGGTGGCCAGCTACGTGGACATGCTCCAGGTCGGCACCCGCAACATGCAGAACTACGCGCTGCTGCAGGAGGTCGGCCGCTCGGGCAAGCCCGTGCTGCTCAAGCGCGGGATGTCGTCGACGGTCGAGGAGTGGCTGCTGGCAGCGGAGTACATCCTCAGCCAGGGCAACCGGGGCGTGGTCCTGTGCGAGCGGGGCATCCGGACGTTCGAGAACTCCACGCGGTTCACGCTCGACCTGAACTGCGTGCCGCTGGTGCGCGAGCTGTCGCACCTGCCGGTCGTGGTGGACCCCTCGCAGGGCACCGGACGGTTCAACCTGGTCCGGCCGATGTCCCTCGCGGCCGCGGCGGCCGGCGCTCAGGGCCTGATCGTGGAGGTGCACCCTCGACCGAACGAGGCGCTGAGCGACGGCGCTCAGTCGCTGGACTTCGAGAGCTTCGAGCGCCTGATGCGGGAGCTGCGACGGCTGCTGGAGGCGACCGCCGGTCAGCCAGCCTGAATGGCCTGACGAAGCCCCGGTCCTCGTGACCGGGGCCAGCGGCATGGTGGGGCAGGCGCTCTGTGCGGCGCTGGCGCGCGAGGGGGTCTCCTTCTGCGCGCTGTCCCGCGACCCCGAGCAGGTGCGGCGGCAGGTTCCGGGGGCGCGATCTTACCAGCTGTGGCAGCCGATCGAGCGAGGCGGCGCCAGGGTGGAGGCGGTGGAGGAGGCAAGGGCCGTCGTGCACCTGGCGAGCCCACTGGTCGCGTCGGCCCGCTGGACCGACGCGCGCCGGCAGGAGGTGTACGACGCCTGCGTGATGGGCACGCGCGGGGTGGTCTCGTCGCTGGCCCAGGCCAGCTCGCGACCCGACGTGCTGGTCTGCGCGTCGACCGTTGCCTACTACGCCTTCGACGGCAGCGGAGAGCTGGAGTCGGACGAGGGCGCCGCGGCCGGCGAGGACTTCTTCTCGCGGCTGGCGGCCGACTGGGAGGCCGAGGCGCTGCATGCGGAGCACTTCGGGGTGCGGACGGTGGTGCTGCGCACGGCCATGGTGCTGGGACCCGGCGGTGCGGTGGCCAGGCTCCGGAGGGCGGCCCGGCTGGGGATGGGTGGGGCGCCCGCCCCCGGCACGCAGCGGCAGCCGTGGATCCACCTGGACGACGAGGTGGGACTGCTGCTGCTGGCGCTGGGCGACGCCCGTGTGACCGGCGCGCTGAACGCGGTGTCCCCGCACGCGGTGAGCAGCACCGAGTTCATGGACACGCTGGCCACCCTCATTGGCACGGCCAGCGGCCTGGCGCCACCCGACTGGCTGCTGCACAGCCGGTTCGGCGCGGCCGCGGTGTCGGTCACCCAGGGGCGCGGCGCGGTCCCGGCCCGGGCGCTGGAGCTGGGCTACGAGTTCCGCCGGCCCCGGCTGGACGATGCGCTGCAGCAGGCGCTGGCGGCCTGACCGCGGCCTCCTGACCACCACAGCCGCCCCGGCCGGCAGGGGTTCGGCCAGGGGGCCGGCGGTGCTGAGGCCGCCGGATTCGCCAACATATCTGGATGAACGTCGGCATCCTCGGTCTCGGCCTGATGGGCGCCTCCTTCGCGCAGGCGCTGCGAAGGGCTCGTCCGGACCTCGCGGTGGTCGGCAGCGACCCGGACCCGGGCACCATGCGCCGGGCCGTCGCCCGCGGCGTGGTCGAGCCGGGCGAGCCGCGGGCGGCGGACGTCCTGGTCCTGGCGGTCCCCATCCCGGCGCTGCCTGACGTCCTGGCGGGGTTGAGCGGCCGCTGCGGCGTCGTCACCGACATGGCCAGCACCAAGTCCCACGTGATGCGCTGGGCCGCCGCGGCCGAGGTCGACCTGGTCGGCGGCCACCCGATGTGCGGTCGCGAGCGGCAGGGCATCGACGCCGCCGACCCCGACATGTTCCAGGGTGCGCCCTGGGTGCTCACCCGCGACGAGCCGCGCGTGACCGAGCTGGTCCGAGCGGTGGGCGCCAGCCCGATCGTCATGGACGCCGAGCAGCACGACCGCCTGGTCGCCGGCGTCAGCCACGCCGCGTTCATGGTGTCGGCCGCGTACGTCCTGGCCCTCTCCGGGGATGCCGACTGGTCCGCGATGCAGCAGGTGGCCGGCAGCGGGTTCCGCGACATGAGCCGCCTGGCGGCCGGCGACCCGGTCCTCTACGCGGCCATCTCCAGCACGAACCGGGACCGCATCGCCGAGTCGCTGCGCGCCGTGGAGGCCTCCCTCGCCAGGTTGCGGCGCCATCTCGAGGCCGGCGACGGCCGGCTGGTGGAGCTGCTCGAGGACGCCAGGCGGGCGCGCGAGCGATGGGCCGTCGAATCCGGCGTCCCCGCGGCCGACGGCGAGGCGGGAGGGAGCCGGTGATCGCGCGCGTGCGGTCCGCGCGCCGGCTGGAGGGCGAGGTCCGGCTGCCCGGCGACAAGTCGATCTCCCACCGGGCCCTGCTGCTCAACGCCGTCGCGGATGGCGATGCGCGAGTCCGGGGCCTGTCCGCGGGCGCCGACGTGGCCAGCACCGCGAGCTGCCTGCGAGCGCTCGGAGTCGACGTGCGGGCGGAGGACGGCGGGTGGCTCGTGGCGGGGCGCGGGTTGGAGGGCCTCCGCGAGCCGGCCCGACCGCTCGACTGCGGCAACTCCGGCACCACCATGCGCCTCATGGCGGGCCTGCTGGCGGGGCGTCCGTTCCCGGTCACGCTGGTGGGCGACGAGTCCCTGTCCCGCCGGCCCATGGAGCGCGTGGCGGAGCCGCTGCGGCTGATGGGCGCGCGAGCCGAGACCGGTCCGCTCCGCGTTGGCGGCGTCGCTCCGCTGCGCGGCGTGACGTATGAGAGCCCGATCGCGAGCGCCCAGGTGAAGTCGGCGGTGCTGCTCGCCGGGCTGTCGGCGGAGGGCACGACGCGTGTGGTCGAGCCGGTGCCGACCCGCGACCACACCGAGCGCATGCTGTCGGCGATGGGCGCCGCCGTCGAGCGCGACGGCCGCGCGGTCGCGCTGAGAGGGCCGGTCGCCGGCCTGGCCCCGCTGGACGTGGCGGTCCCGCGCGACCTCTCCGCGGCCGCGTTCTGGCTCGTCGCGGCCGGTTTGCACGGCGCCGCCCGGATCCGGCTCCCGGGTGTCGGCGTCAACCCGACCCGCTCGGCCCTGCTCGACCTGCTCGACTGCGCCGGCATCCGCGTGTCCAGGCTGAACGAGCGCCTGGACGGCGCCGAGCCGGTGGCCGACCTGGAGACCGGCACCGCGGCGGAGTTCCACGCGTTCGAGGTCGCCGGAGCCCGCGCGGCCGAGCTGATCGACGAGCTGCCGGTGCTGGCGGTCGCCGCCGCCCTGCTGCCCGGCACGTCCCGCATCACCGGAGCGGGGGAGCTGCGGGTCAAGGAGTCGGACCGTGTCGCGGCGATGGCGGCCGGCCTCCAGGCGATGGGCGCCGACGTCACCGAGCTGCCGGATGGATGGGAGATCCGCGGGCCCCGTCACCTGGAGGGCGCTCGCGTCGCGTCGGCCGGCGACCACCGCGTCGCCATGGCGCTCGCCGTGGCGGGGTTGCTGGCCGACGGTGAGACCGAGATCGAGGGCGCCGAGTGCGTGGACATCTCCTATCCCGGCTTCTGGGACCAGCTGGAGGCCCTTTGCAGCTAAGCAGATCTCGTGAAGTTCTGTCCGGAATGGGTTGGGGCGTGCGATCTGGTCTGAGCAGGTTGAAGCACGGAGCCACGGAGGACACGAAGACGCACGGAGGG
>DASYBH010000534.1:0-1827 GCA_036500885.1 Candidatus Dormiibacterota bacterium | reverse complement strand
CCGTGCGCGAGATGTCGTAGCTCACCGCGATGGCAGCTGGGATCACCGTCCGCGACGTAGGCTCTGGGCCTGAAGCGCATCGCCAGGTGCGCCAGGCCGGCTCTATGCTCGCGGGATGGACGGGATGCTGCGGACGGCGCTGGCTCGCTACCTGTCCCTCCGCATGGGGTGCGACGTCGAGGTGAGCGGCCTGGCCCGGCTGCCCGGCGGCGCCAGCCGCGAGACGTGGGCATTCGACGCTGTCGTGGACGGCCGGACAATGGCTCTCGTGCTGCGCCGCGACCCGCCAGGCCGGCCGGCGGCGCGTGGCACGGGCGAAGAGCTGCGCCTGCTGCATGCCGCCGCGGCTGCCGGGGTCCCCGTGCCGGCGCCCCACTGGGGGGAATCGAGCCCGGACGTGCTGGGGGCGCCGTTCCTGGTGATGGACCGGGTGGAGGGGGAGACGATCCCGCGCCGCATCCTGCGCGAGCCGGTCCTGGCCGTGGCCCGCGAGCGGCTGGTCGGCCAGTGCGCGGCCGCGGCCGCCGCCATCCACCGCGTGCCGCTGGCGGGCGTCGAGGCGCTGGGCGCGCCCCGGACGCCGGCCGACCTCGTCGGCGAGCAGCGCGCGGCGCTGGACGCGCTCGGCGAGCCGCACCCTGTGTTCGAGCTGGCGCTGCGCTGGCTGGCCGAGCGAGCGCCAGCCGGCGCCCGTCCGCCGGCGCTCGTGCACGGCGACTTCCGCATCGGCAACGTGATCGTCGGGCCGGAGGGCCTCCTGGCGGTGCTGGACTGGGAGCTCGCCCACGCCGGTGACCCGGTCGAGGACCTGGGCTGGTTCTGCGTGCGGGCCTGGCGCTTCGGACACGACGGCCGGCCCGCGGGTGGCCTGGGCTCGCGCGAGGAGCTGCTCGACGCCTATGCCGCCGCGGGCGGCGAGCCCGTGGCCGCCGCGGACCTGCGCTTCTGGGAGGTCTACGGCACGCTGCGCTGGGGCGTGATGTGCGGCATCCAGGCGTCCGTCCATCTGAGCGGCGCGGTGCGCAGCGTCGAGCTGGCGGCGATCGGCCGGCGGGCCTGCGAGATGGAGTGGGCGCTGCTGGAGCTGATCGATTGAGCCTGCAGGACCGGCCCTCCGCCCCCGAGCTGCTCGACGCGGTCGCGGGCTTCCTGGAGGAGGACGTGGCGCCGCTGCTCGACGCCCGGCTGCGGTTCCACGCGCGGGTGGCCGTGAACGTGCTGCGCATCCTGGGCCGCGAGTGGGAGGAGGGCGCCGGCCAGCGCGAGCGGCAGCGCGAGCTGCTGGCCGGGCTCCTGGGCCATGAGGCCGAGCCGGCCGAGCTGTGGGCCGAGCTGGCCGGCGCCATCCGCTCGGGCGCGCTCGACGGGCGCCGCGCCGACGTCGTCGCCGTTCTCCGCGAGGTCACCGCGCAGAAGCTGGCGATCGCCAACCCCGGCTACCTGGACCTGGAGGCCATGTGATGGACGACGGACTGACTGAAGAGGTGCGCGACCTGCGCGCCAGTATGAGGCGCTTCCTCGACGACGAGGTGATCCCGCGCGAGGCCGAGCTGCTGGACCGCGACGGCGGCGGTCGCGGCTTGCTCGACGAGCTCAAGGCGGCCGCGAAGGCGGAGGGGCTGTGGGCGCTCGGCCACCCCCGGGAGATCGGCTGCGGCGGCCTGCCCTTCATGCCGTTCGTCTACCTGAACGAGGTGATCGGCCGGTCGGAGTTCGGCCAGCTCGCCGTGGGCACGGTGTCGATGCAGGACTCGATCATGCTGCACCTGCACGCCAGCGAGGAGCAGCGCCGGCGCTGGCTGGCGCCCCTGGTCGCCGGCGACATCT
>DASYBH010000533.1:0-6223 GCA_036500885.1 Candidatus Dormiibacterota bacterium | reverse complement strand
GGGGATGCCCCTGGTGGCGAGGTTCATGAACGCCTGCCCGACCTGGCCCACCCATGTGTCGGTGCTCCCGTTGCGGATCGCCAGGGCGAGCACGTCGTCGCCCACGTAGGGAACCCGGCCCAGCACGGTCGGGTCGGGATGGGAGAGGTTCAGCAGGTCGATCTTCTGGTTCAGGTCGCGAGCCGCGGCCTCGACGTCGCTGTTGGCGCCCAGCGCCCAGCTGGCCCAGCCGATCAGCTGGCCGGGGATCGCGCCGACCTGGCTACCGGCCATTGGTCGCACCTTCGATCGTGGTCACCCAGGACTGCAGCTGTGCGATGAGGTCGGTCGTCTGCTTCTTCATGCGGGGCACCTCGGTGCCGAAGAACTGGTCGGCATACGGCCCCGTCCAGGTCTGCTGCATCGTCTGCGCCCGCGACACGCGCGTGCTCATCTGCGACTGGAGCTTCGCGATGAGCGCCTGCAGCGCCTTCTTGACGTCACCGGCCAGCGCCGGATCGACGGGCGGCGGCTTGGAGCCGGTCGAGGCGTCGGACGTGCTGGTGTTCATCGGCGCCCCCCAATATGCGGTCGTGCCCGGCGGTGGGCAAGGCCACCAGGCGGACAAAGCCCAGCAATTCCGAATTGGTCCGAAGGTCCACACTGCCGGGCTCGACGGGTCTGGGCGGCGCCGCGACGCTCCCCCGGCCCTCGGGAAAGCGCCGCGGTCGCTCACTGCTTCACCGCGCCGGCGGCGATGCCCGCGATGAACTGGCGCTGGGCCAGGAAGAACGCCGCGACCACCGGGATCACCGAGATCACGATCGCCGCCATCTGGTAGTTCAGGGTTGGCGCGTACTGGCTGATGAACGCCAGGCCGACCTGCAGCGTTCGCATGTCGGGCCGCGGCGCGATGATCAGCGGCCAGAGCAGCTGGTCCCAGCTCTGCAGGAACATCAGCAGCGCCAGCGTGGCCACGGCCGGCCTGGCCAGCGGCAGGTAGATCTGGAAGAAGATGCGCAGCTCGTGCGCCCCGTCGATCAGCGCGGCCTCGCGCAGCTCGGGAGGGACGCTCCTGAAGAACTGCGTCATCATGAACAGCCCGAACGCGCTCGCCAGCCCCGGCAGCACGATCCCCACGTAGGTGTTGAACAGGCCGTACTGCGTGAACATCACGAAGAGCGGGATCACGCGCGACTGGTACGGCACCATCAGCGTCGCCAGGATCAGCACGAACCACAGGCGCCGGCCGGCGAACCGCAGCTGCGCGAACGTGTATCCGGCGGCGCTGGACACCAGCGTCGCGACCACCATGGTGACCGTCGACGTCAGCAGGCTGTTGAAGAAGTACTGGCCCATCGGCACCAGCTGGAAGATGCGCGTGTAGGCGCTGAGGTCGGGGTGCGACGGCCAGAGGTGCGGGATCTGCGAGTACAGCTCGGCCGGCTGCATGAGCGAGCCGGCCACTGTCCAGTAGAAGGGCAGGACCGCGAGCAGCACGGCCACCAGCAGGACGAGGTACATCAGCGCCCTGGAGACCACCCTGGCTGCGCCGCGGGAGTCGGCCTGGATCATCGCGTCACCTCGCTCATCTCGACACGAAGTCGCTGATCTTCTTGTTGAAGAACGACAGCGCGACCAGCAGCAGCAGCAGCACGGTGCCGATCGCCGAGCCATAGCCGAAGTCCAGGTGCACGAACGCGTCCCGGTAGAGCAGCTGCACGACGGACAGCGTCGCGTTGAGCGGGCCGCCCTGGGTCATGACGTAGGACTGCGTGAAGAGCTGCATGGCGTTGATCGTGGCGATGCTGGCGACGAAGTAGGTGACCGGGCGCAGGCTGGGGATCGTGACGTGCCAGATCGACCGCCACCGGGTGGCGCCGTCGATCGCGGCCGCCTCGACCAGGTCGTGGGGCACCGCCTGGAGCGCCGCCAGGTAGATGATCATGTAGTAGCCGAGGTCCTTCCACACGCCCACGGCCATCACGATGGCCATCGCCTGCCTGCCGTCGGCGAAGAACGGCTGCGAGTGAAGGTGGGTCGCCTGGAGGCCGTTGTTGACCACGCCCGATTCGTTGAAGAGGATCGACCAGATCAACGCCACCACCACGTACGAGGTGATGACGGGCAGGAAGAGGGCGATCCTGGCCAGGGTCCGCCCCCGCAGCGGCTCGTTGAGCAGGAGGGCCAGCCCGAGCGGGATCGTGGTCTCCGCCAGCACCACGACGACCGTGTAGTCGACGGTGTTGAGCAGCGCCAGGCGGAACTCGGCGTCGTTCACCAGGCGGGCGTAGTTCCGCAGCCCGACGAACGTCGGGTCCTCGTTCAGGCCCGCCTGGAAGAAGCTCAGGTAGATCGAGTAGAGGAACGGGTAGGCGACGACCACCACGAAGTGGACCAGGAACGGCAGCAGGAGCAGGTAGGCCGGCCAGCTCCTCCTGAGCGCCGGGCCCACCCGGTCCAGCCACCGGGCGGCCGGGCGCGCCGCGACGGCACCTGCCGGGGCGGCGCTCATGCCTTCGCCCTCATCTCGACCGGTACAGCTCCGGGTTCTTCTGCATGCTGTCGTCGATCAGCTGCTGCACCGCCCCCTGCGTCGAGCCGAGCTCCTGGTCGACGCTGCTGCGCTTGAGCAGGATGCGCTGCTGCATGTCGGCGAGCAGCTGGTAGGCCCTGGAGTACGCGGGCGAGACGCCCGACGGCCGCGTCGGAACGCCGCTCGTGGCGAGCGCCTGCTTCCAGTCGGGGTTCCCGGTCAGCCGGCTGCCGACGTCCCTGCTGGACGGCGTCGCCTCGTTGAACACGTCCTGCTTGGCGAGCCCCAGGCTGTTGTCCACACCGTACTTGAGGCTCTGCCCCTCCCTGGACGTCAGCCAGAGGATGAAGTCCAGCGCCGCCCTCGGGTACTTGCTGGTGGACGGGACGACCAGGGCGCTGCCGCCGGCGAAGTTCGTCGCCTTGAAGCTCGCGTCCTTGACCGGCGTCGCGGCCACGCGCCAGTCCTGGCTGGGGTCGTTCACCCTGAGCGTCACGGCCAGCGCCGCGCTGTAGTCCATGGCGGCGCACTTGCGCGAGATCATCCACTGGATGGAGTTCGTCGAGGTGATGTCCGACGTGTTGGTCCAGTTGCTCTGGGCCCATTCCTGCGCGAAGGAGTAGGCGGCCACGATGCCCGGGTTCTGGAAGTCCGCCCGCTTCGGCAGCAGGTCGCGGTCCCAGTAGGTGCCGCCGGCGCTCCATACGTACGGCTGCATCTTGGACAGGTTCTGGATCGGGTGGCAGATCGGCCACGTGCCGGGGAACTTCTGCAGGATCGTCCGGTTGACCCGGCGCATGTCGTCCCACGTCTTCGGCGGGCTGCTGATGCCCGCGGCCTGGAACAGCGATGCGTTGTAGACGTAGCCGAACGGGTCGTACTCGTAGGGCAGCGCCCAGACCCCCCTGTCGAAGGACACGTAGTTGGTGTTCAGGAGTCCCTTCAGCTGCTGGTTGACCGCGTCGCCGCCGATCTGGGCGAGGTCCTGGATGCTCCTCGCCGCCATCAGGTCGAGCGGTGTGCGCGAGATCTCCACCTTGGCGACGTCCACCGTCGTCTTGGCCTGGATGTTGAAGATCAGGTTGGCGATCGCGTCGGTGTCGCTGGGCCCGGGCATCGCCGTGGTCGCCAGGTACTCGATCGTGACGTTGGGATGATCCTGCATGTAGCGCTTGACGAGCGCCTGCTCGACCGGGTCCGCCGCCCGGGCGTTGAAGTAGACGAGCTTCACCTTCTGCGTGCTCTGGCCCGCCTGGTTGCCGCTCGCTCCACCGCCGCAGCCGGCCACGGCGACCGCCGCGATCACGAGGCCCCACAGCCACGTCCTGACATTCCGGAACCTGCCTGGCATCTTCTCTCTCCTCCCGTCTTCCGTCTTCCGACCCTCCCCCTCAGCTGCCGGCGGGTCAGGGGGGCAGATCGTCTTCCTTACTATCGTGCCGCCGAAGCGCTCACCCCCACGTGCGCATGTGCTGATCCACCAGCAGCTCGCCGGCCCTGCGCAGCGCGTCGGCGAGCAGATCGGCGTCGGCCGGCTCCTCGATCACGGCCAGCAGCGGTGGCCGGCCGGCCTCGCGCATGGCGCGAACCGTGCCCAGCGCCTGCGCGTGCAGGAAGCGCATGGCGTAGTCGCCGGCGACCACCGGCTCGGTCCGGCGCACGAGGACGCGCAGGGAGAGGACGCCCGGCGGGCCGTCCGTCTCGCTCTGCTCGGTCGAGTGGTAGTCCCGCGGTCCCGATCGGAGCTTGACCGGGCGGCGCAGCACGCGGTTCCCGAGGTGCAGCGCCTCGGCGCGCAGGCGGTCCCACGCCGGCGCATCGGGGTCGGCGTTGATCGTCAGGTCGAGGTAGGCGAGCTGGCCGCGGGCCAGCACCGTCCTGGCGACGTCCGCCAGCACCGACGCCGGGTCGCCGGACCCCGCGCCGGGGAGGCCGCTCGCGTCCAGGACCAGACGGCCACCGGCAGCCACCGCCAGCGCGCCCGACGGGTACGGCAGCGGACCATCCGCCATTCGCAGCTCACGCGCGTGGCGCTTGTACGCCTCCACCGCGGGCTGGCCGGCGAACGTGATGCCGCGGAGGTACCCGAGCACCGCCACGGTGAGCTCCCAGCCGGCGAAGAACCGGGCGGCCATCGCCAGCCGGCCGGCCCGGCCGGTGGCCGCTCCGAGCCGCAGGGTGGCAACCGGGCGCGCCGGCGCCGGAGCGCCCGGCCCGCCCTCGTCGAAGCGCAGCACGGCGTGCCGGTCGGGCCAGCCGCCGGCGCTGGCCAGGTCCTGGCCCGGGAAGACCAGCAGGCCGCAGCCGCCCTTGCCCAGGCTCTCCTCCACCACCTGCTCGACCCACGGCGCCAGCGGGCGCCAGCGCTCCGGCAGGTCGAGCAGGAGCAGGTCGCGCCCCTCGTCCATCTGGACGCCGAGCCAGGCCGCCAGCCGCACGAACGGGTCGCTCGCGGCGGCGGCGTCCCGGCCGCCCACGTCCAGCGACGGCGCCAGGCGGTGCTCGGACTGGCACTGCTCGAGCACGCCGCGAAGGCCGCCGTCCGGCAGCGCCAGCGCCGCCGGCAGGAGGAAGACCCGCGTGGCCGGCGCGCTCATGCGGCCCGGCGTATGGCTGTGACCGTCCAGCTGCAGGTCGACCCGGCGGATGCCGCGCCGCTGGGCGAAGCTGTCGAGCGACGAGCCCGGCAGCGTCATGACCAGGAAGCGATCGTGCGCGCCCGTGACACGATGCTCCCGCAGCAGGCCGTCGAACCACTCCAGGTGGGTGACCGGCTCCTCCGACGTCATGCCCATGCTCACGGCCACCACGATCGTGCGGCTCAGTCCGGCCCCCAGGTCGCCATCGGGCGCGATGGCGCGCAGCAGGCGGTTGAGCGCTGCGGGATCGGTGGAGTCGAGCGGGTGGATCGCCATTCCGGCGCCGTCCAGCAGCCCGGCGCCCCTCAGCGCGTGGACGGTCTGCACGGAGCCTCCCATGCCCGACCAGACGAGGTGCCTGGCCCCGGTCGCCCGGATCCAGGCGGCCAGCTCACCCACCCCGTCCACCGCAGCACCGTCCGCCAGCGCGCGGGCCACGCCGTCGACCCAGTCGAGCTTGACGTCGCCCGCCTCGGTCGCCAGCTCGGCCATCCGGCCGCGGCGCTCGACGAGCTGACCGAGCGCATCCTCGCGGCGCAGCCGGTCCAGTACGGCCGGCAGGCCGGGCGCGTCCGCTTCCAGCGCGGCCAGCACGCCGCGCCTAGCTCCCGCCCGCGACGAGCGGCAGCGAGACCTCCCTGCCCTCCCGGGCCGAGCGGTACACCGCCAGGATGATCTCCAGCGGCCGGCGCGCCGCCTCGCCGGTGATCGCCGGCGGCCGGCCCGTCTCGATCGCGTCCAGCAGGTCGGCGATCTGCGTGCGGTGGCCGG
The DNA here is from genome assembly GCA_036500885.1 of Candidatus Dormiibacterota bacterium. GTDB lineage: Bacteria > Chloroflexota > Dormibacteria > Dormibacterales > Dormibacteraceae > CF-161. The sequence continues at coordinate 298 of DASYBH010000533.1, read as the reverse complement.
CGTGCGAGATCGCGGCCGGGTCGGCCGAGCCTCCGCTGCCCTCCCCCGCCCCGCCACCCGCCAGCTTGGCGCCGTAGGGGGACGTCTCGCCCTTCTCGTCCTTGAGCTCGCAGGCGCGCAGCCTGCCCGCCTCGATGATCACGGTGCCGCCGGTGCCGGTGACCTCCAGGCGCTCGGACAGGCCCGGGTACACGGCGGTGCTGGCCTCCAGCATCCCCACCGCGCCGCTGGCGAAGTGGATCAGGGCCACCGCGACGTCCTCCACCTCGATCCGCTCGTGGGTGGCCGTCTCGCAGCG
>DASYBH010000532.1:0-6048 GCA_036500885.1 Candidatus Dormiibacterota bacterium | reverse complement strand
TGGATCGCTCGCCCCCCTTGACGGCCGTTTAGGGTCTCCGCCGCACTGGCGGCGACCGTCGGGTTCAACTCTTCAGGCGCCTCGATGGCGAGCTTGGTTATCGCTCGCCAAGGCGCCCAACGAGACGTCACAACAACCCGGGCGCCTTTACCGGCTGCGGGGTTCGGCAGGCGAACCGCCAAGGCGCCGTCTTCAGTTCTCAACGTGCTGGGCGGAGTGTACCGAATCTCGGCGAACGGACGTTTGTGCTCCTTTCCGCGCACGAATGCGCCCGTACGCGCCATCTTCATGATCAGTTCATGACCCCCCCTTCATCTGCCGGGGGGTCAGGGGGGGCAAAGTCGTCTTCCTTCCCGGCTGGTGGCGCGAGCCTCGGCGCGGGGATGCCACGGCAGCGCTCGCCCGCCTCGAACCTGGCCGTCTCCGCGCCCGCGATCACGGTGACCGCGCCCGCGCCCGCGGCGTGCCAGCCGGCGCCGTCCCACACCGCCGCCGTCCGCTCGTCGATGCCGAGCAGGGTCATGCCATCCGGGCGCTGCTCCACCGACCAGCGGCTGCCCATGGTCTCGTAATGGGGCAGCACGGCCGTCCCGGGCACCAGGTCCAGCGCGTCCTCGAGCCGGCGCTCGTGGTGACGCGGCCAGCGCGCCATCACCAGCGTCCACTCGCAGAGGGCCATCGCCCCGGCCGAGGAGCCGGCCAGCGCGGCGCCGCCGCGCCACGCGTCGACCACGGCGGCCCAGACGCGAGACCCCCGAAGCGTCTGGGCCAGCAGGCCCGGGTCTCCGCCCGTCAGGTACACCAGGCCCGCCGTCGCCGCCTCGGCGGCCAGCTCGGCGGAGTTGGCGTCGGTGCGGGTGTAGACGGGAAGCTCCCGCAGCTCGAGGCCGAGGCCGGCGAACCAGCGGCGCGCGGTGGCGACCGCCATCTCGGGATGCTGCCGGCGCGCCGCCGTGGCGACCACGTAGGCGACGCCGGGGCCGGCAGCGGCGACCAGCTCCCGGTCCTGCGTCTCGTTGCCGGGCCGGAACTCGTCCCCACCGTTCAGCAGCAGCCGCCCAGGCATCGCCCCGTAGTATGTGCGCGTGCCAGAGCGTCCCGTCCGGGTGCGAATGGCTCCGAGCCCGACCGGCTACGTCCACCTCGGGAGCGCCCGGACCGCCCTTTTCGACATGCTCTTCGCCCGCCAGCACCGCGGGGCGTTCGTGCTGCGCGTCGACGACACCGACCTCGGCCGCAGCCAGCCGGAGTACGAGGAGGCGATCTACGAGGGCTTCCGGTGGCTCGGGCTGGAGTGGGAAGAGGGCCCGGACGTGGGCGGCAGGTTCGGTCCGTACCGGCAGAGCGAGCGCCTCGACACCTATCGCGAGCGCGCCGCGCGGCTGCTGGCGTCGGGCGCCGCCTACCGCTGCTACTGCACGCCGGAGGAGCTGGACGCCGAGCGCGCGGCGGCCAGGGCCCGGCACCAGCCGCGCTACAAGTACTCGCGGCGCTGCCTGACCGATCCGCCCGGCGGGCGGACGCAGTCGGTGGTGCGGTTCCAGGTGCCGCCGGGCGAGACGACGTTCGCCGACCTCGTCCGCGGCGAGGTGCGGTTCGACAACGACGAGTTCGGCGACCCGGTGATCATGAAGTCGAACGACTGGCCGACCTACAACTTCGCCAGCCCGATCGACGACGCGCTGATGGAGATCACCCACGTCTTCCGGGGCGAGGAGCACCTGCCCAACTCGCCGCTGCAGCTGATGTTCCTGGACGCGCTGGGCATGCCGCGTCCCGATGCGCTCGCCCACTTCCCGGTGATCGTCGGCAAGGACGGCAAGAAGCTCAGCAAGAGGCTCCACCCCGAGACCAGGCTCGGCCTCTACGAGGAGATGGGCTACCTGCCCGAGGCGCTCCGCAACTACCTGGCCCTGCTGGGCTGGAACCCGGGGAGCGAGCAGGAGATCTTCAGCCTGGACGAGCTGGTCGAGGCCTTCGACATCACCAGGGTGCAGCGGGCCAACGCCATGTTCGACTGGTCCAAGCTCGATTGGATCAACGGCAAGTACATCCGCGAGCTGTCGGACGACGAGCTGGCGCGGCGGCTGCGGCCCTACGTGCCCGACCTGCCGGAGGCGCTGGTCCGCCTCGTCGCACCGGGGCTCAAGGAGCGCCTGAGCCGCCTGGGCCAGGCCGCCGACATGCTGCGTTTCGTGAACGAGCCGCCGGCTCCCCCGTCGCTGACGGACGCCCAGCGCGAGATGCTGCGGGCGGCGTGCGAGGCGCTGGGGGCGCTCGACGACGCCGAGTGGTCGGTCCCGGCGATCGAGGCGGCGCTGGGGAGCGCCCGGGAGGCGCACGGCTGGAGCCAGGGCAAGTTCCTCACGCCCATCCGCGAGACCGTGGCGGGGAAGGTGACACCGCCGATCGGCTACACGCTCGCGCTGCTCTCGAGGTCCGAGGCCCTGTGCCGGATGGGTAGAGTGCTCACGTGATGTTCGGCACGATCGTCATCGACCTCAATCCCAACCTCGTCCATCTCGGCCCGTTCCTGATCACGTGGCATGGCGTCTTCAGCGTGCTCGGCATCCTGGCCGCGGCCAGGGTCGGGCAGCTGCTGCTCCAGCGAGATGGGGTTGCGCCCGATCGCGTGTACGACATGGCCGTGTGGATGGTGATCGGCGGCCTGATCGGCGCTCGCCTGCTCTTCGTCTGGGAGAACTACCAGCAGTTCGAGGGCAACCTCATCCGGATCGTCCAGGTCAACGAGGGCGGCATCAGCCAGTGGGGCGGCATATTCGGCGCGCTGATCGGTGGCTACGTGTGGTGCCGGCGCGCCCAGGTCAACTTCCGCAAGGTGCTGGACGCCGCGGGCCCGGCGAACGCCCTGGGCTTCGCCATCGGGCGCATCGGCGACATCATCAACGGCGAGCACCACGCGATCGACACCAACCTGCCCTGGGGCGTCACGTACGTGAACGAGCAGACGCTGGGCGAGGTGGGCCGGACGGTGCACTCCGAGGTGGCCTACGAGCTGATCTTCAACGCCGTGGTCTTCGGGGCCGCCATGCTGACCTACCGGTGGTTCAAGCGCCGCCTGCCGGTGGGCGTGACGGGCCTCTTCTGGCTGTCGTTCTACGCCGCCGGCCGCTTCCTCCTGAGCTTCCTGCGAAAGGACCCCCTCTTCCTCGGCCTGCGCCAGGCCCAGTGGGCGTCCCTGGCAATGATCGCCGGCTCGGTGATCGCGGTCGCGATCTGGATGCGATGGTCGAGCCGCCAGTCCCCCGACACGCCCAAGGAAGGCACGGAGGAGGGCGCGGAGGCCGCGGTGTAGCGGTCCGGGCTGAGGGTCGGTCGGGCGGCGGCCCTCACCACTCGAGGCCGGCCGCCTCGGCCCGCCGGCGGGCCTGCGCCAGGACCGGCGGCGTCTGCCCCGTGCGCCGCCTGAAGGCGCCGCCCCGCCGCACCAGGGGGCGTACGACCCGCTCCGCGAACGCGCTTCGGCGCATGCCGAGCAGCTCCAGCGCGGAGTCGGGCATCAGGGAGATCGCGGCCTGGCCGGCGACCCACCAGACCGGCCGCCCCAGGGCCGGGAGCGGCGGGTGCAGCACCGTGTCCACGGCCTCCAGCGTGGGCCGTGTCACCATCAGCTCGGACGCGAGCGAGTCGATGAACTCCCGGTTGCCCGCCTCCGTCGAGGGCACCACCTCCGCGGACAGCCCGACCAGCAACGCCTGGCGCACCATCTCGGCCACGTAGCGGTCCGCCTCCTCGGCGCTCAGCGGCCCGACGAACCGCCGGTAGGCCGCCAGGAAGGAGTCCACCAGCGTGCAGTGGATCCAGAGCAGCAGCTCCGGGTCGTCGGCGGAGTAGGGGCGACCCGTCACCCGGTCGACGCCCCGGATCGTGCGGTGGATCTCGCGGACCCGGGCGCCCACCGCCTCGGCCTGGCGCGTCGTGCCGAAGATGGTCGTCATGATGTAGTTGGTGGTGCGCGCGTAGCGCCCCCAGACGTCCGAGCGGTAGTCGCTGTGGTCGGCGACGGCGGCGATCGCCAGGGGATGCAGCGCCTGCACCATGAGCGCCCTGAGGCCGCCTATCACCATCGCCGGCTCCTTGTGGAGGCGCCAGGTCATCGACCCGGGCCCGAAGAGCCCGAAGTCCTCGCCGGCGCCGGTCGAGCAGCTCATCGCTCCAGTATGTGAGCCCCGGGGTGTCGCGGAGACCTGGAGCGCCCGCTCACCCCTCCAGCATGTACGCCGCCCGCGCCGCCGCCTCAGGCTCGTGGCGGAAGTACACGTGGAGCTCGTCGCGCGCGGCCGCCTCGGCGCGCAGCTCGCGACGCCACTCCTCCAGCGCGACGGCGTCGTACTCGCGCCGCAGCCGGTAGTAGGCGACCGGGGACACGTCCACCCGGGGCGCGCGTGGCCACTTCTCCTGGTCGGTGATCACCAGCGGGGCGCCGTGCGCGCGCAGCACCGCGTACACGTCCTCGCAGAACCAGGACTCGTGGCGGAACTCGACAGCGGCGCGACGGTCCAGCGCCGTGAGCAGACGGTCGAGCAGCGCCGGCTCGCGCTGGCGCGTCGGCGGGAACTGGAGCAGCACCGGGCCGAGACGCGCTCCCAGCTCGCCCAGCCGGCGCCCGACCTCGCGAGCCAGGCCCTCGCGGTCGAACGCGTCGCCCGAGTACGTCAGCCCGCGGTGCGCCTTGAGGCAGAAGCGAAAGTCCGGCGGCACCTGGCCCGCCCAGCCGGTCATCGTGTCCTGCGGCGGCATCCGGTAGAAGCTGCCGTTCAGCTCGACCCCGTTCAGTCGCTCCGCGTAGTAGGCGAGCATCCGCCCGGCGGCGAGCTTGGCGGGGTAGAAACCGTTCCGCCAGGCGGGATAGGCGAAGCCGCTGGTGCCGGCGTAGAGCGTGCCCATCGTGCTGGACGTCAACATACGTTCATGGCCCAGAGGAGCGCGGATTCACCCGTGTGACGTCAAAGCATCGGGCGACGATCCCTCGAGCCGTGGCCGAGGCCGCGGGCATTCAGCCAGGTGACGAGTTGCGTGTGGAGGGTGCCGGCGACGCCGGGTGATCATGACGCGTGAGGAGAATCCAGTCCAGGCGCTCGCTGCGCTGGGCAGCAAGCTCGGCATCCACTACCCGCCCGGCCACCTGGACGAGCTGCGCGCGGAATGGGAGCGCAGCGAGACGGTGAGCTGGTCCGGCGTGGCATCACCGGCCGCCGGTGTTCAGCGGCAGCAGGTCGGAGATCGAGGAGGCGATCCGCGCGAGCGACCGCGATCAGTCTGACGAGCCGCCCGAGTGAACGCAATCTCGACCATGCAGAGGCCCGATGGTTACGAGCTCGCCGGATCGAAGCGTCGGAGATCGGTCAGGTGCTCGCCGATGCGGTCGAAGTGGGCATCGCGGCTCCACAATCGTGCGCCGCTGTCAACCGCGGCGACGGCGATCGCAGCATCGGTGAGCGGGACGCGGAACCCGAGCCGCAGCAAATCGCCGGCGATGTCGCCGACCCGCCTCCATGCGTCCCTGTCCAGGTCGGCCCAGGGAAGGCCGTTCATCAGCATCGAGAGCTCCGCTCGACCGGTTGGAGGTGTACCGGCCAGGAGTTCGGCCACAACGGGCCCGCACGCGACCACCTGGCGGCGCCGGAGGAGCATCGCCACCGCCGCTCCCGGTCCCCTCTCCCCCAGCTTCAGATAGTCAACCCAAACCGACGAGTCGACGAGTACGCCCACCTATGGCCGGTCCACCGCACGCAGGTCGGCCGACACGTCCTCTATCTCGAATGATCCAGCCAGCGAGAGCAGCCGTTCGACCGCCTCCCCTTCGAGGTAAGTCCTGACCGCACGCTCGATCGCCTCCGTTCGGGAGAGACCGGGATGCCGCGACATGAGCGCTTCCACCAAGCCGTCGTCCAAGTCCAGGGTGGTCCTCATATGCCAGATTATATGGCAGATCCGAGGTGTCGTTCGAGCATCACGCCCGGCGGCTCAGCGGCTCCCCGACCCGCCCTCGGCGAGAGCGCGGGCGCGGAGCTGGCCGCACGCGGC
>DASYBH010000531.1:0-4574 GCA_036500885.1 Candidatus Dormiibacterota bacterium | reverse complement strand
CACCAGCTGCGCCACCAGGTAGCAGAGCGCGAAGCCGGCGACCGTGAACAGCCACACGGCCAGCGTCTGGCCGGCCACCGGGCCCAGCCCGATGGGGTCGTACCGAGCAGCGCCGAGCAGCGTGCCGATGGCGCCCAGCGCGGCTGCTACCAGCGAGGCGGCGGCGAACGCGGCCAGCCGCGACACCACGAGTCGCGCCCGCGAGATCCCCTCGGCGAGCCAGCTGTCGACCAGCTGCCTCTCCTCGTCGCGGCGGACGGCGCCCGCAGCCGCCGCGATCACCCAGATCGCGAGCACCAGCGGGTACGTGCCATAGCCGCGCCACGCCACGTAGCCGGCCAGCGTGTCCAGCCGGTGGGGTGGCGGCAGCAGGTAGCTCAGCTGGACCGCGAGCGCGCCCATGCTGCTGGCGAAGGCCTGCCGGCTGGCGGCCGTGGTGCCGGCCACCTGCTCGAACGCCGAGCTATTCACGTACGTGGAGACGAACAGCACGACCCCGTATCCGATCATGCCCCAGCGGTGAAGCCGGAACGCGTACCTCAGCATGGCTATGCCACCGCCTCCCGCTCGGCTCCGGTGTAGTAGACGAGGAACAGCTCCTCCAGGCTCGGCTCGTGGCTGGAGAGGTTGACGACATGGCTGTGTGAGATCGCGCCCATCAGCGGCTCGAAGCTGCCGTGCAGGACGCAGCGGACCCGGTGGTTCTCGGCGACCACGTCGCTGACGCCCACGGCCGCGCGGATCGCGTCGAGCGGCACGTCGCCCTGGAACTCGATCTCGACGCGGTGCATGCGGATCTCGTGCAGCTCCTCCAGGCTGGCGACGTTCACCAGCCGGCCGGCGCGGATGATCCCGACCCGGTCGCAGACGTGCTGGACCTCGGAGAGCACGTGCGAGGACAGGAAGACCGTCGCCCCTCCCTTCCGCGCCTCGTGGACCATGCCGTAGAACTGCTGCTGGTTCAGCGGGTCGAGGCCGCTCGTCGGCTCGTCGAGGATCAGCAGCCTGGGGCGGTTCATGAACGCGATCACCAGCGCCAGCTTCTTCTTGTTGCCGGTGCTGTACTCGCGGAACCGCCGGTTGAGGTCGAGCTCCAGGCGCTCGCTGAGCTCCCTGACGTGGGCCTGGTCGACGCCGCCGGCCATGGCGCCGAGGTACGTGATGACCTCCCGCCCGCGCAGCGGGCCGAACTGCGGCAGCTCACCGGGCACGTAGCCCACGTGCCGCTTCACCTCGACCGCCTGCGCGTGACAGTCGAGCCCGAAGATCGAGGCCGACCCGCGGGTGGGCCGGGCCAGCCCCATCAGGAGCCGGATGGTGGTGGTCTTGCCGGCGCCGTTGGGCCCGAGGTAGCCGAAGACCTCGCCCCCGGTCACGTCCAGGTCGAGACCGAACAGCCCGTGCCCGGCGCCGTAGTCCTTGGTCAGGGCTTCAGTACGGATGGCACTCGTCACGCTCGTCTCCTTTCGCGCATCTCGCGCGACTCGCGCACCTGCCTCAGCAGTGTCGGAACCAGGTCAACGAACTCCTGGAGCATGTCCGCCATCGCCGCCATGCGGTCCCGTCCCATTCCCTCAGGGGCCACCTCGGCGCCCTGCCGCAGCGCCCGGCGGAGCGCGATCACCCCGCTGTTGCGGGCCGCGAAGATCGCCTCCAGGTCGGACAGCGGCTCGTAGAGCAGGCGCCGGCTCCGGCGTTCGCCGATCCCACGGGCCAGGCCGAGCTGCACGAGGTGCCGGGTCGCCACGCTGACGCCGCTCTTGGCGATCTCCAGGCCGCCCGCGATCTCGTCGAGGCCCGCCGGCCGGTCGTGGAGCAGGAGGTACCCCCAGACCCGGCCGGTGTTCCGGGCGATACCCCAGCTCGTCATCAGCTGGCCCATGTCATCGACGAAGGCATGTTGCTCCCTGGTCATGTGCAGAACGTTCTTATTTTTCAGAACGTGCTGATTGTAGCGCCTGGTCGATCGTCGCCGGGTGCGCTCCAGGGCGTCGCGCCGCGGCGTCCTGGCCGCAGGCGCGGAAGGCGCCGCCGAGGCGGGATCGCGGCTATGGTTCGGGCATGTCTCCGGCCGACTCCTCCTCTCGCGAGCGGCGCTGCCCCATTCCCGAGCCGGTCGCGGCCGGCTCGTAGTCGTGTCCCTCGAGCTGCTGGCCCTCGTCCTCCCGCTCTCCCTGGATACGTTCGCCGTCTCCGCCGCGCTGGGCGCCGCGGGGCTCTCGACGCGGGAGCGCTGGCGGCTGAGCCTGCTGCTCGCCACGTTCGAGGCCGTGATGCCGGTGGTGGGATTCCTCGGCGGCGGACTCGCCGGCCACGCGCTTGGCGCGGTGGCGGACTACGTCGCCGCGGTGGTGCTGGCGGGGATCGGCGTGCTCATGCTGCGCGCCGGCGACGGGGACGACGATTCAGGGGACCTGGCGCGGCGCATGCGGGGCCTGGCCGCCATCGGCGCCGGCGTCGCCGTCAGCCTGGACGAGCTGGCGATCGGCTTCGTGATCGGCCTGCTCCGCCTGCCGGCCCCGGCCGTCGCGCTGCTGATCGGAGTGCAGGCCTTCCTGGTCAGCCAATTGGGCGTCCGCCTGGGCGCCCGTCTCGGCGAGCGGTTTCGCGAGCGCGCGGAGCAGGTGGCCGGCGCGCTCCTCGTCGCGCTCGGCGCCGGCCTGTTCGCGCTCAGCCTGAGCGGCCACAGCGTGTGATCCGGATGGAGACCCGGCCTACGCGCGTGGACGTTCTGACTCAGATATCGCCACGGTCGCCGGTGCGAACGGCCGCCGGTGGGCCCTCGGGCTCGTAGATGGCCGGCGGGTGGATGTCGAAGGCGTCAGCCAGGCGGACGAACAGGCTGAACAGCGCCGCGTCGTAGACCGCCTCGGCGATCTGCGCATCGGTCCAGCCCACGTCGCGCAGGGCCTGGACCTGCTCGTCCGTGACGCGGTACGCGTGGCGGGCGACGGTGTCCACGAACTGGAGCAGCAGCCGCTCCGGGCCGGTCACGGGTGCGGCGTCGAGGTCGCCCGCGCGGAGCGCCTCCGCGGCCGCGTGGAACTGCTCGCCCTGCAACTGCAGGAACCAGGTGTGCGACGAGAGTCAATAGTGGCAGCGGTTGATCGCGGCGACGTGCGAGGCGATCATCTCGTGCTGCGCGCGGCTGAGCGCCCCATCGCGGAAGTGCAGCAGGCTCGACGCGCGATCGATGGCGGCAAGAAAGCCCGGCTGATGGCTCATCGTCCGCAGGATCGCTGGCACCTGCCCCCTGGCATTGCGGTCCCGGATCTCGGCGAACACACCGGCCAGCTCACCCCGGGCATCGTCGTCCTCGACCCACGCGATCCGCGGCATAGTTCCCTCCTGTGGCCCGACACGCGGGGCCCGTGTCGGCCCTGAACACTCCTACCAATGGTAGGATAGCGTGGTGGCAGGGTCCGATGCGGCCGTCAAGAAGTCCGTGACCATCGAGCCGGAGCTGCTCGAGCGGCTGGGGCCTGAGCGTATGCGGAACTTCTCGGCCACCGTCAACGAGAGTCTGCGCCTGCTCGCGGCGCTCGATGCGCAGCAGCTGCTGGTCGAGGAGTGGGAGGCTGAGAGCGGTCCGTTCGACGAGGAGGAGCTGCGGCCATTCCTGGAGACGGCATTGCGCGCCCAGATCCAGAACACTATGCGCATCCTCGGCGAACGCCGGGCAGCATCGACCTGACGCTTGTCCCAGCGATCGCGCGGGCGTCCTCGTCCCAGGGCCCGCGCCATTCCCATCACCTTCGTGACCGTGGACACCGGATGGGTGATCGCGGCGGAGCGCGACCCTCGCCGCGCGCGTCAGCACATCGCCGCGCTCACGAGACTGGGCCAGGTGATGGTCGTGTCACCCATCGTGATCGTGGAGGCGCGTCAGCGGGCGGGTGACATCGGCCGGGTGGACACGGTGCTGGCTCGATTGGAGCAGGAGAGCATCACGCCGCAGGACGCTCGCAGGGCGAGCGACCCGCTGCGAGAGGCCGGCCGTCAGAGCACCGACCCCCACCGGCGAGTCCGCGACATCGGCATGGCCGATGCGCTGGTCGCCGCTCTGGCCGAGCGGCTCGGTGGCATTGTCTACACCGGTGACTCGCAGCACATGGAGTGGCTCCGAGATGCAGGCGCTCGGATCACGGTCGCGCCCGTTCCCTTCTGATCTACGTCTGCATCGGACCGCACGAGTCAGCCGACGCCTGCTTGCTGAAGTCGCGTCTCAGGAGTGACCACAACCATGATCCATCGGCATCTCGACCATCCGAAGGGCACGCCGCCCGCACAACTCGGACCGGCTGCCATCGACGATCTGCTCGACCGCGGCGATCTCGACGACTGGGCCCCGCTGGCCAGCATCGTGGCCAACGAGCCGTGGGGTTCGCTCGCGGACACGATCGTTCGTCTGTGCGCCGCACACCCGATGTACGGGACCTCGCGACTCTGGACGGCGTATGTGGGAGCCTGTCGCGCCGCGACTCTGGGACGGGGCGGCGCTTCTTGGCCAACCAGGCCACAAGGCGCCACGCTCCCCAGGCTCCGAATGGCGCGGGGCCTCTCTCAAGCAGCCG
>DASYBH010000530.1:0-10910 GCA_036500885.1 Candidatus Dormiibacterota bacterium | reverse complement strand
CCAGCGAGGCCGCGTCCCTTCTCGAGACCAGCGTCGCCGCGGCGAACAGTGCGCTCCAGCGAGCTCGCGCGACGATGCGGCAGCACCTTCCGGCGCGCCGCGCGGAGTGGTCCGCTCGCGAGCCGAGCGCCGTGGAACGGGCGCTGCTCGAGCGGTTCATCGACGCGCACGAGCGGTGCGACGCGGCGGCGCTCGTCGCGATATCGGCGCAGGACATCCGGATCACGATGCCGCCCAGGCCGTTCTGCTACGAAGGGCTCTCTGGGTTCACGCCGCTGCTCGAGCGTGCGTTCGGAGAGGACAGGGACGGCGATTGGCGCCTGCTGCCCACGTGGGCCAACCGGATGCCGGCGGCCGCGAGCTACCTCCGCCGGCCGGGCGAGACCGGGTTCAAGGGGTTCAAGCTCGACGTCCTGCGCATCGAGGACGGCGCCGTCGTCGAGATCACGACGTTCGGCCCCGGGCAGTTCCCGGCATTCGGCCTGCCGCCGGCACTCTGAGTCGTCGTCGGCGGAGTTCCCGCCTATCCTCGCAGCCTCTTGAGGCCCTGGGCCCAAGACGACGGAACCCGGGAGCACCCCATGGTTTGGGATGGTTGCAGTTGAGGTACCGTTCGAGCAGTACCACTACGAAGACGACTAGGCTCTCGGGCCGAACGTCAAGTCCTGTGGCCACCTTTGGGGTGGCCGCAGTTGTATTGAGCCCACCTGCCGTGTCTATTGCCAAACTACGACCGGGTAAGAGGCGGTATGCAGCTCGGCTACGCCGGCTGCAGTACCTGTACCGCGACCCGGCGGGACGTACCAGGGGAGGCATCGTGGTGAGTGATGGGCGCGGCCAGCGTCCAAGCCGAGACCTGTTCACCGTTCCTGTCGCGGCTCCCGCCGCCGCTCCGGTGGCGGTCGCGGCGCCCTGAACGTCGAGCTGGCCGGGATCTGGGGAGGCATCGCCGGTCTGGCCGTTGAGCGATGGAATTGCGCAAGTAGTTTGCGCTAAGCTCTCAGGACCGCATTCGAGGTTCTGGGAGGCGCGCATGTCCAACGTCGTCGCAAAGATTCTCGCGGCTGTGGCCGCCGTCGGGCTGGCCGTGGCCTGCGGCGGGGGCAGCAGCCCCTCGTCCGGCTCCAACAAGCCGGTGGTCGTCACCACCGTGACGCAGGTGAGCGCGCTGACCAGGGCCGTGGGGGGAGATCGCATCAGCCTCACCGCGCTGCTGGTGCCCACGGACGACCCGCACTCGTACGAGCTCAAGCCCGCGCAGGTCACCAGGCTGGCCGGGGCCGCCGTGATCTTCCAGAGCGGTGTCGAGATCGACAAGTGGCTGGACAAGGGCGTCGACGCGGCCAACGTCAAGGACCGGGTGGTCGACCTCTCCCGAAGCGTGCGGCTGCGTGAGGCCACCGGCGAGACCAGCGGCCAGGACCCGCACTGGTGGTACGACGCCGACAATGCCAAGCAGGCCACGGCGGCCATCGCCCAGGCCCTGGCGAAGGCCGACCCGGCGGGCACTGACACGTACGAGCGGAACGCGGCGGCCGAGAGCCAGCGTCTCGATGCCGCGGACCGCTCGGTCCATCAGGCCATCGACCCGATCCCGCAGGAGCGCAGGCTCTTCGTGGCCAACCACGACGCCTTCGGCTACTTCCTGGCCCGCTACGGCATCACGCTGGTGGGTGACATCGTGCCCTCCACCGACTCGATGTCGGCGGTCCGCCCCGCCGACATCACCAGGCTCGTGGCCGCGATCCAGTCGCAGCACGTCTGCGCGATATTCACGGAGACCACCATCGATCCCAAGCTCGTCAACCAGATCGCGGCCGAGTCGAAGGCGAAGGTCTACGACGGGAAGCTGTACGGGGACGCGATCGGCGATCCCGGCAGCCCGGGCGGCACCATGGAGGGCGCGCTGACCCGGAACGGACAGCTGATGGCCATGGCCTTCAAGTCCTGCTGAACCACGCCGTGAGCGGGTCGATCGCGGTGGCGGTCAACGGCGTGAGCGTCCGTTACGGTGACACCGTTGCCCTGCACGAGGCCACGGCGCAGGCCCGATGCGGCTGCTTCGTCTGCCTGGTCGGGCTCAACGGGGCGGGCAAGAGCACCCTGCTCAAGGCGATCGTCGGAATGGTGCCGTGCCAGGGCGAGGTCTGCGTCCTCGACGTCCGCGACCGGGGACGCAGCCGCCTGGTCGCCTACGTGCCGCAGAGGGACGAGCTGAACTGGCGCTTTCCCATCTCGGTGCTCGAGGTCGTGCTGATGGGCCGCCTCCGCACCCTGCGCCGGATCGGCTGGGACTCCCGCCGGGACGTGTCCGACGCGACCCGGGCGCTGGAGGAGGTGGGCATGGCAGAGCTCAGCGGCCGATCGATCGGCGAGCTGAGCGGCGGCCAGCAGCAGCGCGTCATCCTGGCGCGCGCCCTGTTCTCCACGGCCCCCGTGCTGCTGCTCGACGAGCCCCTCTCCGGCATCGATCCCGGCACCGCCGAGCTCACGCTGCGTGTCCTGCGCGCGCACTGCCAGCAGGGCGGCACCGTGCTCATGGCGACGCATGACGTGACGGGGGCGGCGCGCGTCGGGGACCGCGTCTGGGGGATCAACCGGACGGTGGTGAACGATGTGCCGGCGGCGCACCTCATGGGCGAGGAGGTGCTCCGCCGCATCTACGGCGACCGCCTGCTCGTGCTCGACGGCGGCCGGGCGGCGGTGGGGGACTCGGCCGAATGACGCTGGACTGGCTGACCGACCCCTTCGCGCTGGAGGTGCAGCGGCGCGCGCTCCTGGAGGTCGTGCTGAGCGGCAGCCTGGGAGGTGCGCTCGGCTGCTACGTGATCTTCCGGCGCCTCGGCTTCATGACCGACGCGCTCTCGCACGCGGTGCTGCCCGGGGTGGTCGTCGCCTTCCTGCTGGCGGGCGCCTCCTCGATCCTGTTCGGCGCCCTGGTGGCCGGCGTGTCCGCCGCCATCCTGATCGGCCTCATCACGCGCGAGCGTCGCATCCAGGAGGACGCCGCCATCGGCATCGTGCTGACGGGCGCCTTCGCGCTGGGCGTGGTGCTCATCTCGACCATCCACTCCTACGCCACCGCCCTGGAGGAGTTCCTGTTCGGCAACGTGCTGCTGGTCACGCCCGAGGACGTCTGGCTCACCGTGGTGGTGACGGCGGCGGTGGTGCTGACGCTGCTGGGGTTCCACCGCCAGTTCATCCTGCGGGCGTTCGACCCCGTCCAGTCGGATGCCATGGGCCTGAACGGCCTGCTCCTCGACCTGCTGCTCCTGCTCCTGCTGGCCGCGACCGTCGTCGTCGCCCTGCGCGCGATCGGCAACATCCTGGTCGTGGCCTTCCTGATCACGCCCGCGGCCACGGCACGCCTGCTGACCGACCGCGTGCCGGCGATGCTCGCGGTGAGCGCCGCGATCGGCGCCTGCACCGGCGTCGCCGGCCTGGTCCTCGCCTACCACCTGAACGTGTCCAGCGGCAGTCTCATCGTGTGCCTGGCAACCCTGACGTTCCTGGCCGTTCTGGTCGTCCAGCCGCGACGCGGCGGCCTCGCCCACGTGCTGCGGCGGCGGAACGCCCAGCGAGTGGGTGCGAGCGCTTCCGGCCCTCGCTGACCGGCCGGCCCCGGCGCCCTGGTCAGGCCCGCTGGCCGCGCGCCCGCCGCAGGCTGACCAGGAGCACCAGCGGCGCGATCACCGGCATGAGCCACCAGGCCGAGATCCGGGCCAGCGTCAGCGCGTACACCACCACGAGCCCCACCGCGATCGAGGCCGCGATCATCCAGTCGTCGCCGACGATGAACCGGTACCAGAAGCGCCCGAAGCCGGCGACCCAGCGCACGATCACGGCGCCACCGCCCGCCGCGTGGCGCCGGCCCCCCGCGTGCCGCGCAGCCACGCGATCGCGGCGCCGGCGATCGCGGCGTACCAGACCAGGAGCAGCAGGATCGCCAGGTCCGAGCCAGGCCACGAGATCCCGAGGCCCTCGACCGACCAGAACGTGCCGAACGTCGTCAGCAGCAGGCCGACCACGAGCTGCAGCACGCTGCGCGGGATCCGCCGCAGCGCCGGCTGGATGCTCGCTCCCAGCGCCCCGATGACCGCCACCGCGCCGACCCCGGCCACGACCGCGGTCCCGAGCTGGTTCGAGGTGCTGCCGAACGTGACGACGATGAACGCGACCTCCAGGCCCTCCAGCAGCACGCCCTTGAAGGAGAGCACGAAGCCGGTCCAGTCAGGACGGTCACGGGGGACGTCCTCGTCCGCCGGCGCGCTCGCGGTCACCCGCAGCCCCCGGAACCCGTAGGCGGCGACGCGCCGGATCCCCTTCCGGAGCCAGTTCAGGCCGAAGACCAGCAGCAGCGCGCCGACCACCAGGCGCAGCGGGCCGATGGGGATCCTCGTCAGCGCCACCCCGAGGACGGCGACCAGCACCAGCAGCACGGCGCCCCCCGCGGCGGCGCCGGCGAGCGCCGCTCGCCATCCTCTCGTCGCGCCGACCCCGGCCACGATGGCCACCATCTCGATCGCCTCGACGGCGGACGCCAGGAACGTGGTGACGGCGACGGCCAGGACGGTGCTGCTCACCGGGATCCGACCTCCGCCGGGCGTGACTCCGGCGCGTAGTGGGAGGTGATCGCCGAGATGTCGAGGGCGGCGGCCGTCCGGGCGGAGTCGGCCACCAGCTCCCGGACCAGCGCCGTGAGCGGCGTCGTCGCGCCGGCGCGGTGGAACAGGCCCAGGCTGAGGTCCAGGTCCTTCAGCAGGTCGCGGACGGTGAACATCGCCGGGGAGTGGCGCCCGTGCAGGTACCCGTCTCGCCGGCCCGCCAGGGCAGGCGCGAACCTGGTCAGCGTCGAGAAGGCGATCTCGGGGTCGAGGCCGGTCCGCTCGGCGGCGGCCAGCAGCTCCGCGCCGGCCACGGTGACCATGCTCAGCATGCTGTTGGCGACCAGCTTGAGCGCGGCCCCGCTTCCCAGGTCTCCCACTCGAAGCACCTCGCCGAGCGTCCCCAGCACCGGCATCGCCCGCGCCACGTCTGCCTCCGGACCGCCGGCCAGCACGAGCAGCGTCCCGCTCTCCACGGCCGTCACCGTGCCCACCACCGGGGCGTCCACCAGCCCGGAGCCCAGGGGGCGCAGCGCGCCGGCGAGCTCGGGAAGGACGTCCGGTCCGGCGGTGCTCATCTCGACGAAGAGCTGGCCGGAGGCGCCCTCGCGAGCGCCGGCCGGCCCGAGGTACACGTCGCGCACCGCCGTCGCGTCGGTGAGGCTGCTGAGCACGATGTCCGCGCCACGGACCGCCTCCGCCGGACTGGCCGCGACGGTGCCGAAGCCGAGGGCGTGGGCCCTGCTCCGCGTGCGGTTCCAGAGGGTCAGCTCGAAGCCCGATCGGGCCAGGCGCCGGCTGATGGCCGAGCCCATCTTCCCGAGTCCGAGCACCGCGACTCTCGTCTCGCTACCTCCTCAGGTTCCCGGCTCCTCGCCGGAGGTGATCCAGCGGCCTCCGCCGCGCGACGCGACGAGGGCGTCCGCGCCCGCGGGCCCCCACGAACCGGGGGCGTACGGCGCGGGGTCGCCGCTCTCCTCCCAGGCCGCGACCAGCGGGTCGACGATCTCCCACGACCGCTCGATCTCGCGCGGCCCGGGAAAGACGGTGTGGCCGCCGGTCAGCACCTCGCTGAACACGTTCTCGTACGCGTCCGGCAGGGGGCCGTGGGCCAGGTCCCGGTACTCGAGCTTCAGCCCCGCGGGCACCATCTCGAGGGGGGCGCCGGGGCGCTTGGCGCCGATGCGGACAGAGATCCCCTCTTCCGGCTGGACGAGGATGAACACCAGCGTCGGGATGCAGGCCTCGGGCTGGCCGTCCAGGCGCAGACGCGGCGCGTCCTTGAGCCGGATCACGGCCTCGGTCAGCTGCCGGCGCAGCGCCTTGCCCGTGCGGACGAAGATGGGCACGCCCTCCCAGCGCCAGTTCTCGATCCTGACCGCGGCCGCCGCGAACGTCTCCCGCCGGGAGCCGGGCGGGATGCCCTCGGCGTCCGTGTAGCCGGCGTACTGGCCGCGGACGGCGGCGGCCGGGTCGAGCGGCACGACCGCCCGGAGCAGCTGGGTCTTCGCCCTGCGGATGTCCGCCGCATCGAAGGTGGCCGGCGGCTCCATCGCCACCAGCGAGAGGATCTGCAGCACGTGGTTCTGGATCATGTCGCGCACGGCGCCGACGTGGTCGTAGTAGCCCGCGCGGCGGCCGATGTCGATGTCCTCGGCGGCGGTGATCTGGATGGTCTGGACCATCGAGCGGTTCCAGACCGGCTCGAAGAGCGAGTTGCTGAACCGGAAGGCGAGGATGTTCTGGACGGTGTCCTTGGCGAGGTAGTGGTCGATGCGGTAGACCTGGGACTCCTCGAACAGGCCGGCCAGCTGGCGGTCCAGCGCGCGGGCGCTGTCGGCGTCATTGCCGAGCGGTTTCTCGACCACGATCCGGCTGCCGTCGCCCCTGTGGGTGAGCCCGCTGCCGGCGAGGGCGTTCAGGATCGGCCCGAAGGTGCCGGGAGGGGTGGCCAGGTAGTACACGGCCGGGCGGCCGCCCAGCGCGTTCCGGAGGCCGGAGTAGGTGCTGGCGGAGCCGTAGTCGAGGCGCACCCAGTCCGCGTGGGCCGCAAGCTCCCGGCTGCCCGTCGTCTCACTCACCAGGTGCTGGAAGCTCTCCCGCGTGAGGTCGCTGCGCCCCGCTCCCACCACCCGTCCGCCCGGCGCCACGGCGGCGATCGCCGGCAGCACCTTGCGGCGTGCGAGGTCGCCCGAGGCGCCGAAGATCACGAGGGGCAGCTGACCGTCGCCCGCCTGGTCAACTTGCGAGTTCTTCGGCATAGCGCGACTCGCCATGGTTCCGAGCCTAGGACCGCCGCCTCAGCATCGGCAACGGTTACCTGAAGGTGAGGTAGGCGCAGGGGCAGGCCCCGATCACCTGACCCGACCCGCCCACCGGTTGCGGTGGTTATCGGAGCGATCGCCTACAGTCGGCACCGGACTTCCACTGCCGATCACGTGCCATCCGGGCGGGAAACGCCCTCAGGGCGCGCGATTTCGTCGGGACGGATCGGCACGCGCGTCAGCGGCCGGCCGGTGGCCGCTCGGACGGCGGCGACGATCGCGGGCGTGGACGAGATGGCCGGCGGCTCGCCGGCGCCCTTGACGCCGTACGGAGAGATGGGGTCGCCGAGCTGCAGGATCTCCGCGTGGACCCTGGGGACGTCCAGGATGGTCGGGATCAGGTAGTCGGTGAACGAGGGGTTGCGGACCACGCCCCGCTCCAGCCGCATCTCCTCCATCAGGGCCAGCCCCAGGCCCTGGGCGGCGCCCCCCTCCAGCTGTCCCTCCACCGCCTGAGGGTTGACGGCCCTGCCGACGTCCTGGGCCGTGGCGATCTCGACCACCCGGACCAGCCCCAGCTCCACGTCCACGTCGACGACCGCCCGGTGCGCGGCGAACGCGTACTGGAGGTGAGCCTCGCCCTGCCCCGTCTCGGGATCGAGCGGACTGGTCGGGCGGTGGTGGAACTCGCGCGTCTCCTCGACCGGCTCGCCGGCCACGAGGTCGGCCACGGCCGCCACGGGCCGGCCGTCCGGCGCGACCACCCGGCCGCCGTCCAGCCTGAAGTCGGACGGGCGGGCCAGCAGCGCCGGCCAGCGATGGCCGTGGCGCTCCGCGCACAGCAGCAGCACCTCGTCGCGCACCGCGGCGCACGCCTCCCGCACGGCGCCCCCGGTGCAGTAGGTCTGGCGGGACGCGGACGACGATCCGGCCGAGCCGATCCGCGTGTCGGCCGTCGCCACGACCACCTCGTCGACGCCCAGCTCGCTGCCGGCGACCTGGGCGCACACCGTGACCAGGCCCTGGCCGACCTCCGCCGCGGCCGTGTGCACGTGGGCGACCACGCGTCCGTCCCGGGCCTCCAGGCGGACCCGGGCCGTCGAGTGGTCGTCGAAGCCCTCCGAGAAGCCGACGTTCTTGAACCCGAGCGCGTAGCCGACGCCGCGGCGCACGCCCTCGCCGCGGGTGCTGTTCGACACGCCGCCGGGCAGGAGGCGCGCGTCGCGGCGGCCCGCCGGCTCCGCCTCGGGAAGGGGCAGGCCGCGCAGCCGGCGGAGCAGCTCCACCACCGGCACCGGTCCCTCGACCCGCTGGCCCGTCGGCAGCGTGGCGTCGCCCTCCCGCATGGCGTTCAGGGCGCGCAGCTCCAGCGGGTCCATGCCGAGCGCATCCGCGAGGCGGTCCATCTGCGACTCGTAGGCGAAGCACGTCTGGACGGCGCCGAATCCCCGCATCGCGCCGCACGGCGGGTTGTTGGTGTAGGCGACGATCGAGTCGATGGTGGCGCTGGGGCAGCGGTACGGTCCGACGGCGAAGCATGCCGCGTTCGCGGCCACGGCCCGCGAGCTGGAGGTGTAGGCGCCGCCGTCGAGGAGGATCCGCGCGCGGACGAAGACCAGGCGGCCCTCCCGTGTCGCTCCGTGCTCGTACTCCAGCCGGCCCGGATGGCGGTGGACGTGGCCGGCGAACGACTCCTCGCGGGAGTAGACCATCTTGACCGGCCTGCCGGTGCGCAGCGCCAGCAGGCAGGCGTGGATCTGCATCGACAGGTCCTCCCGCGCGCCGAACGCCCCGCCGACGCCGGCCAGCGTGAGCCGGACGCGCTCCGGCTCGAGGTCCAGGCTGGCCGCGATCTGGCCGCGGTCGACGTGCAGCCACTGCGTGGCTACGTGCAGGTCGACCCCGCCGTCCGCGGCCGGGATCGCCAGACCGGACTCCGGACCCAGGGGCGCCTGGTCCTGCATGCCCAGCTCGTAGACGCCGCGCACGGCGACCTCGGCCGCGGCCGCCTGGTCGCCGTGGCGGATCCTCACGTGGCGGGTCACGTTGCCGCCGGCGTGGAGCGGGGGCGCGTCAGGTCGGATCGCGAGCTCGGGGTCGGCGAGTGGCTCCCGGACCTCGTAGTCGACGCGCACCAGAGCGGCGGCGCGCCGGGCCGTCTCAGGGTGGCCTGCCGCCACGACCGCGACCGCCTCGCCCTGGTGGCGGACGACGTCCCAGGCCAGCACGGGCTGGTCGGCCACCTCCAGGCCGTACACCTTCCTGCCTGGCACGTCCTCGTGCGTGAGGACGGCGTGCACGCCAGCCAGGGCCAGCGCCGCCGAGACGTCGATGCCGAGGATCCGCGCGTGCGGGTGCGGGCTGCGCACGGTGGCGCCCCACAGCATGGACGGCGCCGACAGGTCGCTGGAATAGGCGAACTCGCCCCTCACCTTGGGCACGCCGTCGGGACGCGGCGCGCTCTCGCCGATGCTCACCGACCCGCGAGCTCCATCAGGCGCATGTGCGCCAGCCGGGCAGTTCGCGCGACCTCCATCGCCGGCGCGGTGAGCAGCTCGCCGTGTTCCACGACCGGGCGGCCGCCGACCAGCAGCAGCTCCAGCCGCGCCGGCGGCCCCAGGACCAGCGCCGCGACCGGGTCGGTCACATCGGCGTGACCGATGTCGTCGACGCGCCAGAGCGCCACGTCCGCCAGCTTCCCGGGCTCCAGCGAGCCGAGCTCCCGCTCCCGTCCGAGGCAGCGCGCTCCCTCGATCGTGCCCATCGCCAGCGCCTGGCGAGCCGTGAGCGCCCGGGGACCGCCTCTCGCCCTGGCGAACAGCAGGGCCTCGCGCAGCTCGGTCAGCAGCTGGCCGGACTCGTTGGAGGCGGCGCCGTCCACGCCGAGCCCGACCGGAACGCCGGCCGCCAGCAGGTCCGCCGCCGGCGCGATGCCCGAGCCCAGCCGCGCGTTGGAGCTGGGGCAGTGGGCCACGCCGGTGCCGGTGCCGGCGAGACGCGCGACCGAGTATCCGTCCAGGTGGACGCAGTGGGCCAACCACACGTCGCCGGCCAGCCAGCCCAGGTCGTCGAGGTACTGCGCCGGCGTCCGGCCGAAGCGCTCGCGGCAGAACGCCTCCTCGTCCAGCGTCTCCGCCAGGTGGGTGTGCAGGCGCACCCCTCGCCGGCGGGCGAGCGCCGCGGACTCCCGCATCAGCTCGGGGCTGGCCGAGAACGGGGAGCAGGGCCCCACGGCGATCCGGAGCAACGACTCGAAGGAGGGGTCGTGGTAGCTGTCGATCGCGGCCTCGGTGGCGGCGAGGATCGTGTCGACGTCCTCCACCACCTCGTCCGGCGGCAGCCCGCCCCGTGCCCGGCCGAGGTCCATCGAGCCCCGGCAGGGATGGAAGCGCAGCCCGATCTCGAGCGCGGCTTCGATCTCGGCGGCCAGCAGGTCGCCGCCGTCACGGGGGAACAGGTAGTGGTGGTCCATGGTGGTGGTGCACCCGGAGAGCGCCAGGACGGCCAGCCCCGCCTGCGCCGCGTCGCACTCCAGGTCGTAGTCCAGCCGGGCCCAGACCGGGTACAGCTCGACCAGCCACTCGAACAGGCTCGCCTGCTGGGCGAGCCCGCGGGTGATCGACTGAAAGAGGTGGTGGTGGCAGTTGACCAGCCCTGGCGTGGCAAGGCAGCCGCGGCCGTCGACGTGCTCAGCGCCCGGTAGGTCGGGCGCCGGCCCGGCGCCGGTCATGACGATCCGGCCGGCCTGGATCACCAGGTGGCCGGCCGCGTGCTCGGTGCCGGCGCCGTCGACGGTGGCGATGGCGCAGCCCTCGATCACGAGCGCCATCACGCCCGTCCTTGCGGGCCGCCGCCCGGAGGGAGGGGAGAGCGGAGCCGGGCCGCCGCCAGCGCGACCGCATCCAGGACCTTGGCATAGCCGGTGCAGCGGCAGAGGTTGCCGGCCAGCGCCTCGCGGACCTCCGCCTCGGGCGGGTTCGGGCGGCGCCGAAGCAGGTCGTGGACGGCCACGATCAGTCCCGGGGTGCAGAACCCGCACTGC
>DASYBH010000529.1:0-9036 GCA_036500885.1 Candidatus Dormiibacterota bacterium | reverse complement strand
CCGATCTGGTCAAGCTGGCCGCCTGCATGCGGACCCACGGCTTCCCCAACTTCCCCGACCCGGACAGCCAGGGCGCGTTCGACTCGAGCAGGTTCGATCACAACGCACCGCAGTTCGAGTCGGCCATGCGGACCTGCCAGTCGCAGACGGGGTTTCAGGGACCGATCGGCGTCCACCCCGGCTCGGGCCACTGACGGGGGTTCGCGATCGATGGTCAGCCCCCGCACCATCGGCGCCGCCGCGGCCACGGCACTCGTCGTGGCCGTCGCGGGCGCCGCAGTCGTGGCCGGCAACCCCTTCCGGCCGAGGCCCGGCGCGGCCGACGGCCCGCCCGCCACCTCGCTGGCCACGGTGGCGAGGCGATCGCTGTCGTCCCAGACCAGCGTGAGCGGCACGCTCGGCTACGCCGGCAGCTACAGCGTGAGCAACCAGTACACGCCGTCCGCAGTGGCGGCGAAGGCGCGGCACGCGGTCGACGCGGCCCGGACCGCCTACGACGACGCCGTCGCCCAGGCCGCATACACGAACCAGGTGGACGCCAGCAGGGTGGCCGCGGATCAGTCCCAGCTCGGCCAGGACCAGGCCAGGTTCGCCGCCGACGGCTGCGCCTCCCATGCGACGACGCCGCCGTGCGCCCAGGACCAGCAGGCCGTCAGCGCCGACCAGGCCCGCCTCGGCCAGGACCAGGTCACACAGAAGAACGATCAGCTGCACGGCCAGGCGAGCGTCGACGCGGCCAGGGCCGCCCTGGTCCAGGCCCAGGACAACCAGGCGACCGGGGGCGCGGGCGGCGGCCCTGGTGGCGGCGGCGGCTCGAGCATCGTGGTGACCTGGCTGCCCGGCGTCGGGGACGTGGTCGATCGCGGCCAGCCGGTGTACCGGGCGAACGGGGTGCCGATCACCCTGCTCTTCGGGGACGAGCCGCTCTCCCGTCAGCTGGCACAGAGCGTCAGCGGGCACGACGTGCAGGAGCTGGAGCAGAACCTGCTGGCGCTCGGCTACGCCGGCAGCGGAAACCTCCAGGCGGACGGCACCTTCACGGCGGCCGACACGGCCGCGGTGAAGCGCTGGCAGCAGGCCCTCGGCGTGCCGGTCACCGGCGTCGTCGACGTGGGCGACGTCGTCGTCCTGTCCGGGGCGGCCCGCGTCACGCACCTGCAGGTGGCGGTCGGCGCCGCCGTCTCGTCGGGGGCGCAGATCCTCAGCGCCAGCTCGACCGCCCGCCAGGTGGTCGTCCAGCTGGACGCCGCCCGGCAGTCGCAGGTCAGGGTGGGCGACCAGGTCACCGTCGTCCTGCCGAACCAGAAGACGACAGCGGGCACCGTCGCCGCGGTGGGCAGGGTGGCCACGCAGCCCTCACCGGGCGCCACGGGCCAGGGCTCCTCGAGCACGCCGACGGTCGAGGTCGACGTCACGCCGGGCGATCCTGCCGCCACCGGCACGATCGACCAGGCCCCCGTCCAGGTGTCCATCACGACGGCGACCGTGGCCGACGCGCTGGTGGTGCCGGTGACCGCGCTGCTGGCCCAGCCGGGCGGCGAGTACGCCGTCGAGGTCGCCGGAACGCAGGGATCCGGCGACCGCCTGCTGCCCGTCACGCTCGGCCTCTTCGACGACGCCGACGGCCTGGTCCAGGTGAGCGGCCCCGGGCTCGCCGCGGGCCTCCGCGTCGTGGTGCCGGGCGGATGATGCCGGCCCTACTCGAGGTGGAGGCCCTGACCAGGACGTATCGCGGCGAGCCGCCGGTGCAGGCCCTGCGCGGCGTGACCTTCACCGTGCGGACGGGCGAGCTCGTGGCCGTCTCCGGTCCCTCGGGGTCCGGAAAGACCACCCTCCTCCAGCTGATGGGCACGCTGGACCGTCCGACGAGCGGCACGGTCCGCGTCACCGGGTTCGACGTCGCCGAGCTGACCGACCGGGAGCTCGCCGTGCTCCGCGCCACTCGCATCGGCTTCGTGTTCCAGCAGTTCTTCCTGGCCGAGCACTCCCGCATCCTGGAGAACGTGGCCGACGGCCTGCTCTACGCGGGCGTCGCCGCGGCCGAGCGCCGCGAGCTGGCCGCGGAGGCACTCGACCGGGTCGGGCTCGGCGACCGGCTCAGCGCGCGCCCCACCCAGCTGTCGGGCGGTCAGCGGCAGCGGGTGGCGATCGCGAGGGCCGTCGTCGGACGCCCGGCCATCGTGCTGGCGGACGAGCCGACAGGCAACCTCGACAGCGCGACCAGTAACGCGATCCTGGCCCTGCTGGGCGAGCTCCACGAGGAGGGGACCACCATCATCGTCATCACCCACGACGCCGCGATCGCCTCCCGCATGCCGCGGCGCATCGAGATGCTCGACGGGCGCATCGTGGCGGACTCCGCAGCGGGCGGTGCGGCGTGAGCGCCAGGGCCGCGCTCGCCCCGAGAAGGCTGCGGCTGGCCGACCTCGTCCGGGTGGCGAGCATCGGCCCGCGGACCCGGAGGCTGCGCTCGGGTCTGTCGGCGCTCGGCATCGCCATCGGCGTGGCGGCCATCGTGGCGGTGCTGGGTCTGTCCGCCTCGTCGCAGGCCGGGCTCCTGGCCGAGATCGACCGGCTGGGCACCAACCTCCTCACCGTCGACAGCGGCCAGAGCGTGTCCGGCCAGAACGCCGAGCTCCCGGTGACGGCGCCGCTCACCATCGCGCGCCTGGGCGGCGTCATGCAGGTTCAGTACACCGGCTCCACGAGCGCCAGCGTGTACCGCAGCGCCCTCATCCCGCGCAACCGGACGAACGGGCTCAGCGTCAGGGCCACGAGCCTCGACCTGCCCGCCACGCTGGGGACGAGCCTGGCCCGCGGCCGCTACCTGAACGCCGCCACGGCCCGGGAGCCGGTGGCCGTCCTGGGGGCGGTGGCCGCGCAGCTCCTCGGCATCGACCGCGTCTGGCCGGGCGAGCGGCTCTGGCTGGGCGGCCAATGGTTCTTCGTCGCCGGCATCCTGAACCCGGCGCTGCTGGACCCCGGGATCGACTCCTCGGTGCTGGTCGGGTTTCCGGCGGCGCAGGCGTACCTCGACTTCGACGGCCACCCGTCGAGGATCTACGTGCGCGCCCGGGTCGACCAGGTCGCCGCCGTCCAGCCGCTGCTCGGGGCGGCGGCGAACCCCGAGGCGCCGGGCGACGTGAAGGTCAGCCAGCCCTCGGACGCGCTCGTCGCCCGCGCGGCGGCTCAGGGAGCGCTGAACAGCCTGTTCCTGGGTCTCGGCGCTGTGGCCCTGCTGGTAGGCGCGGTCGGCGTGGCCAACATCATGGTCATCTCGGTCCTCGAACGGCGTTCCGAGATCGGGCTCCGCCGGGCGCTGGGGGCCACGACCGGCCACATCCGGGTCCAGTTCCTCGCCGAGGCCATCCTGCTCGCCCTCCTCGGAGGTGCGGTCGGCGTCGGCGCCGGCGTGCTGGCGACCGCCATCTACGCCGAGACGCGCGGGTGGGCCGTGGTGGTGCCCGTCCTCGCCTGGGCCGGCGGGATCGGCGCGGCACTGCTCATCGGCGCGGTCGCCGGGCTCATCCCCGCCGTCCGAGCCGCCCAGATGTCACCCACGGAGGCTCTCTGGAGTGTGTGAGCTGAGCGAAGGGAGAAACCCCAGAACTCGAGGTGTTTCACCGCTACCAGCCCGGCGCGAGGCGATCCGCGAGCCATTCCGGCCAGGCCATCGCGCCGTCACCGCCCCGTTGTGGTCGTGGCCGCGCCGGAACGCCGGAGGGCCCGAGCGGCTCCTGGTCCACGCGCGGCCATGGGGGCTGTCCGGTGGCGACGAGCGTGACCCTGGCCTCGCCACGCATGCGCTGGTCCGTGACGGCGCCGGACACCAACGCCGCAGCCGGAGCGGCCGCCCCGATGATGCCCACGGCCGCCTCGAAGTCCTGACGCGTGAGGTCCTCGCCGGCCGTGATGTTGACCAGCAGGCCCCGGGCCCGGTCGATGTGCGCTCCCAGCAGGGGACTGGTCACGGCCTGCCGGGCCGCGTCCTCCACCCGGTGGGCCCCAGCGCCGAATCCAATGCCGATCCGGCACTCGCCACCATCCGTCAGGAGCCTCTCGACGTCAGCGAGGTCGACGTCCAGTGTGTCCGGGTCGACGACCAGGTCGGCGATGGCCTGGACGCCCTGGCGCAGGACGTCGTCCGCGACCCTGAAGGCCTCCTCCAGCGTGGTCCGCCTGTCCACGACCTGGGCGAGCAGGTCGTTCGGGATCGTGATGAGCGCGTCGACCTGCCCGCGCAGCGCACCGATGCCGGCCTCGGCGGTCCGGTTGCGGACCCTGCCTTCCCAGCGGAACGGCCGGGTCACCAGGCCGACGGTCAGCGCGCTCTGCGCCCTGGCCGCGCGGGCGATTACGGCGGACGCACCGCTGCCGGTGCCACCCCCGGCGCCAGCGACGATGAAGAGCAGATCGGCTCCTCTGACCACCTCCGCCAGCTGGGGGAGGCTCTCGGTCGCGGCATCGCGGCCCTTGATCCAGTCGCCGCCCGCGCCCAGGCCGTCGGTGAGCGCACGTCCGACGTTGATCTTGACCGCCGCGTCGCACCGGTCCAGGGCGTGCACGTCGGTGTTGACGGCGATCAGCTCGACACCCCGCACGCCTGCCGACCGCATGTGGTTGAGCGCGTTGCCCCCGCTGCCGCCGACGCCGATGACCTTGATCCGGGTAGGAGTACGACCGCGAGGCTCCATGGCGCCATGTCTCCTGCACTGCGTGGTTGGACGTTTGCCGGTCGTGTGGATGCCGTCGGTGCGGAGAGGATATCCGAGGTCGGGTCAGAGCGTGTCTCATGGTTCTCGCTCCAGGTCGAGGACGCGCTCGTCAAGATCGAGCGCATGGAAGGCTTCGACCCCCTGACGAGCTTCGGACACGAGGTCTCGAAGCGATACGACGCCAGCGCCCGAGGCGACGAAGACGAGACTGTCGCGTTCCTCGCCCGCCTCGCCGGTCAGCGCGACGTGCTGGAGCTCGCCGTTGGCACCGGCCGGATCGCACTGCCGCTCATGCGGGCGGGCGTGCGCGTGGACGGCATCGAGCTGTCGCGGGACATGGTCGATCGGATGCGCGAGAAGCCTGGCGGCGACGAGGTCGGGGTGACGATGGGCGACATGTCCCGCGTCACCACGGGCCGCACCTACGGGCTCGTGTACCTCGTGTACAACACGATCGGCAACCTGCTCACGCAGGAAGACCAGGTCCGGTGCTTCGAGAACGCCGCCCGCCACCTGGCCGAGCACGGCGTCTTCGTGCTCGAGTGCCGCATCCCGACCGCCCCGGCCAGGCCCGGGCACCAGTTCGTCGACGTGGAGGAGATCGGTGTAGACCACGTCGCGCTGGGCGTGAGCCGGTACGACCCCGTGACGCAGATCCTCGACGTGAACCACGTCCGCATCGCCGCCGGCGGCCTGATCCTCGACCCGATCAGGCTGCGCCTCGCGCACCCGCCGGAGTTCGACCTGATGGCCCGCATCGCCGGCCTCCGGCTGCGTGAACGATGGGGTGGCTGGAACGGCGAGCCATACACGGCCAGCAGCTGGCGCCACGTCAGCCTCTACGAGCGATCACATGACCGGTGACAACCAGCGGACTCAGCCGGCGGGGCCAGGCCGGCTGAGGGAGAGCGCGGCGCCGGACGGCGACAGCGGGCTTGCGCCCGACGAGAACGCGTTCTAGTATCGCCCGGATGGGAGAGGGATTCTGGCGTATCGCGGCCGACGATCCTGCTCGGATGGCCGTCATCGAGGCCCGCACCGGCGCCGCGATCACGTTCGGCGAGCTCGCATCGCGCGCGAACCGGGTGACCCACGGGCTGCGCCGCGTAGGGCTCACCCATGGGGACGTGGTCGCCGCCGTGCTGCCCAACCGGGCGACGATGCTGGAGCTCTATCTCGCCGCGCTCCAGGGCGGCTTCTATCTCGTCCCGATCAACAACAGGCTGACCGGGCCCGAGATCGCCTACATCCTCGCCGACTCCGGCGCCCGCGCTCTCGTGTGCTCGGACCGGTTCGGCGAAGCCTGCCGCCTGGCGGTCGCGGAGATGGAGTCCCCGCCGGCCACCTTCGTCACGAGTGACGCGGACGAAGCGGGGGATCTCGGCGTCGCCTTTCGGCCCCATGCCGACCTGGTCGCCGGCCTGCCGGGGGACCGGCCCGGCGCGCGCACGGCCGGCAGCACGATGCACTACACCTCGGGCACGACGGGCAGGCCCAAGGGCGTCCGCCGGCCGCTGAGCGGGCTCGATCCCGACGAGCTGTCCCAGGAGCGGCTGGCCACCTTCCTCCGGCCCTTCGGGATCCTCCCGCACGGCGGCGGCGTGCATCTCGCGGTCTCGCCCCTCTACCACACGGCCGTGATGACCTTCACGACGAGGTCCCTGCACGCTGGCCACACCGCCGTGCTGATGGACGGCTGGTCGCCTGAGGAGACGCTCCGGCTGATCGCCGAGCACCGCGTCACCACCAGCCACATGGTGCCCACCCACTTCCACCGGCTGCTCGCGCTGCCTGACAGCGTGCGCGCGGCCGCCGACACCACCTCGCTCAGGCACGTGATCCACGCAGCGGCCCCCTGCCCGGTCGACACCAAGCGCCGGATGCTCGAGTGGTGGGGACCGGTGATCTACGAGTACTACGCCGCCACCGAGGGCGGCGGCACGCTGGTCACCCCACGGGAGTGGCTGGAGCGGCCCGGGACCGTCGGCCGCGCGTGGCCGAACGCCGAGATCCGGGTCGAGGACGACGACGGACGCCCCTGCCCGCCCGGCGAGCCGGGCGTGGTGTGGATGAGCATCAACGACGACTTCGAGTACCATCGCGACCCCGAGAAGACGCGGGCCGGCCGGCACGGGGGCTTCTTCACTGTCGGCGACATCGGCTATCTGGACGAGGCCGGCTACCTGTTCCTGTGCGACCGCAAGGCGGACATGATCATCTCGGGCGGCGTCAACATCTACCCGGCCGAGGTCGAATCGGCCCTGTTCGGCCATCCGAAGATCGGCGACGCCGCCGTCTTCGGCATCCCCGACGAGGAGTGGGGCGAGCAGGTCAAGGCGGTGGTCGAGCCGGCGGCCGGCGTCGCGCCCGGGCCGGAGCTGGAGGCCGAGCTCATCGCCTTCTGCCGCGAGCGCCTGGCCGCCTACAAGTGCCCCCGCTCGATCGAGTTCATCGAGACGATGCCCCGCGAGCCGACGGGCAAGCTGCTGAAGCGCAACCTGCGCGACCCATACTGGGCCGCCAAACGGAGGGCCATCTGACTCCATGACTCCATCCGAGCTCGTTGTCGAGCGCGATGGCGAGGCGCTGGCGGACGCGGTTCGCGAGCTGATCGAGCAGGTGGCCGCCTCCACGGCCCCCGATGCCGCGCTGGCCGAGGCGACCAGCGCGGTGCGCGCCGCCACGGAACGGCTGAGGGCGGCGGGCACCGGGCGGAGGATCACCTTCCGCACCGACGCCGGACGTGACGGCATGACCCCCGGGGAGTACCGGCGCCTCAACCCGCTCAGCGGCGTCCTGAACCCGCTCGCCCCACCGGCCGCCTACGAGGAGACCGCCGGCGGAACGATCGAGGCGCGCGTCACCTTCGGCGTCGCCTACCAGGGCCCGCCCGGCTACGTCCACGGCGCGTTCATCGCGGGCGTGTTCGACGACGTGCTGGGCGTCGCCAACCTGGCGAGCGGCCACCCCGGCATGACCGTCAGGCTGGAGGTCCGCTACCTCCGGGCCACGCCGCTGCACACCCCGCTGCGCGTCGTGGCCAGGCACACGAGGCGCGAGGGCCGCCGGATCTTCGCCTCGGCCACCATGCACGCCGGCGACCGGGTGACCGCGGAGGCCGACGGCGTGTTCGCCGAGATCACCGTCGACCGGGCGAAGGAGCTGTTCGGCAGGGATCGGCTCGGCACGGATCAGCTCGGAGGGAGGGCGCATGACGCGGCGCTGTGAGGACCGGATGACGCCGGGCGGCGGCTCGCGGCTCTGTTCGAACCGGATCGCGTCGACTGCGAGACCATAGGACCGCCATGAAGATCGACGGAGGCCTGTTCACCGACCTGGCGGACGTGCCCGGCCGCGTCCGCGAGCTCGAGGAGCTGGGCTACGACGGCGCGGTCGCGGTCGAGACCAGCCACGACCCGTTCCTGCCGCTGGCGCTGGCGGCCGAGCACAGCTCGCGCGTCGAGCTGCTGACCAGCGTCGCGATCGCCCTGGCGCGCTCGCCGATGACGACCGCGTACACCACGTACGACCTGCAGGTCCTGTCCCGCGGACGCCTGGTCCTCGGGCTCGGCAGCCAGATCCAGCCGCACATCGAGAAGCGGTTCAGCATGCCGTGGTCGGCGCCGGCGCCGCGGATGCGCGAGTTCATCCTGGCCCTGCGCGCGATCTGGCACAGCTGGGACACCGGCGAGCGCCTCGCGTTCCGCGGCGACCACTACCGGCACACCCTGATGACGCCCTTCTTCAGCCCGCCGCCGAACCCCCACGGACCGCCGAAGGTCTTCCTCGGCGCGCTCGGCGACCGCATGTGCGAGGTCGCGGGCGAGGTCGCCGACGGAGTGTTCCTGCACCCCTTCGCCACCGAGCGCTACGTCAGGGAGCGGGCGCTGCCCGCGGTGGAGCGAGGCCTCGCCAGGGCGGGCCGCGAGCGCCAGGGCTTCGAGTTCGGGCTCACCCCGTTCGTGGCCACCGGCGAGGACGACGAGGCCGTTCGCGACTCGCTCGTGGCCGTCCGCCAGCAGATCGCCTTCTACGGCTCGACCCCGGCCTACCGCAAGGTGCTGGACCTGCACGGCTGGGGCGACGTCCAGGACGAGCTCAACGCGATGTCCAAGCGGGGACGCTGGGCCGAGATGACCGAGCTGATCACGCCCGAGATGCTCGACGCCTTCGTGGTGCAGGCCCCGCACGACCGCCTGGCCGATGCGCTGGCGGCACGGTACGGCGGCCTCGCCGACCGGATCCCGCTGTACGCGGCGTGGACGGACGACCGCGAGCGCTGGCGCCAGCTGCTCGACGAGATCAGGGCCCGCTGCGGCGC
>DASYBH010000528.1:0-5394 GCA_036500885.1 Candidatus Dormiibacterota bacterium | reverse complement strand
CGCTGCCGGTTGCCGCCGGCGCGGCCGTAGAGCGTCTCTTTGATGACCGCTCCCCAACGGTGGAAGCGTAGCGCTCGCCGGCTCCGGTCGCAAATCGTCCAATCTGATGAATCCCAGCGACCCATTGGCTTGGATTTTCGCGCAGCGAATTCGACCCGGCTGCGGGCCGAAATCACGATCGCTGGCGCCTGTCCCGAGCCGACTCACCACGACCTGTTCGGCGCGTGCCGCGAAGTTGCGTGCCGGCGATGGACTGTAAATGTTGCGTAACTGGACAGTTGTCAATGGCCATTTCGAATGACGCGGTTATGGCCAACTCAAAGTCCGCGCTGGTGGCCACGAGCCACCAACCCTCGACGACCTGGATGACCATGGGCAGCGAGCCCGTTCAGTCCTCGGCCGGCACCTCCTCGGAGCGCAGGTGTTGAGGCCGGACCGGGCGCGTCAGGCCGCCGCGGGTCTTGGCCTCACGCATCCTGAACGACTCGCCCTCGGTGACCACGACGGCGGCGTGGTGGAGGAGGCGGTCGAGCATGGAGACTGTAGTGGCGTGGTCGGGTAGGAAGCGCCCCCACTCGTTGAAGGGCCAGTGGCTGGCCAGGCCGAGGCTGCGACGTTCGTAGGCGGCGGCCACGAAGCGGAAGAGGAGCTGGCTGCCGTTGGCGTCGAGTGGCGCGAAGCCGAGTTCGTCACAGATGACGAGGTCGGCCCGCAGCAGGTTGTCGATGACGCGACCGACCGAGTTGTCGGCGAGACCGCGGTAGAGGGTCTCGACCAGGTCGGCCGCGGTGAAGTAGCGGACGCGGAACCCGGCGGCGACGGCAGCGTGGCCAAGGCCGACCAGCAGGTGCGACTTCCCGGTGCCGGCCGGTCCGACCAGGCAGAGGTTCTCGTGGGCGCGGATCCACTCCAGTGAGGAGAGGTAGCTGAAGGTGGCCTGGGGCACCGAGGAGAGCTGGACCTTGAACTCGTCCAGGGTCTTGGTGACCGGGAAGGCGGCCTGCTTGAGGCGGGTGAGGCGGTTGGAGCGGTCGCGAGCGGCGAGCTCGGCCTCGATGAGCGTGCGGAGGAGCTCCTCGGGAGCCCAGCGCTGGGTCTTGGCGGTCTGACAGATCTCGGGCGCGATGCGGCGAACGGTGGCCAGCTTGAGCCGGCGCAGTCCGCTGGCCAGGTCCGGGTGGAGAGGCGGGGCTGCGGTGCTCATCGAATCGCCTCCAGGGCGTACTCGGAGAGTGGGCGGACCGGGACGTTGGGCAGCTGCATCTTCAGCGGGGAGCCCTCCGCGACCGGGACGGGCACACCCTCGCCGGCGTCCAGGATGGCGCGGATGCCGTCGGCGCTGAAGCGCCGGAAGTGCACCGCACGCTCGAGCGCCGCCACCAACAACTGCCGGCCCCAGCTCGCCTCCAACGCCACGATCTCGTTCAGCTCCGAGGCCAGGCGCGTCGTGCCCGCCGCAGCTGCCGCCCGCAGGAAGGCCTCGGCCGCCGGGCCCAGCTCCATGAAGCTGCGCTCCATCGCCGTCCGCACCCGAACCGGCCGTGCCGGCTGGCGGGCGTGGCTGGGGTAGTGCTCATCCAGGATGGACACCTCACCCGGGCCGACCAGCGGGTGTCGGGCGATCTCGCGTTGCCCCTCGCTGATGACCACGGTGCCGTCGTCGGCACCGACCTCGACCCGGTGACCGACGTACGCGCTGGGCACCGAGTAGCGCGCCGAGCCGAAGCGCACCGTCTGCAGCCGGTCGACCTTGCGCTGCTCGGCGCGCCTCAGCACCGCCCGCAGCGAGGGCAGCGGCCGGAGCACCTGCCGCTCCTCCTCCAGCCGCTCGGCCGGCACCGCCTGGATCTGGCTGTGCATCCTGCCGTTCACCTCCAGGCCCCACAGCCCGGCCGCACGGTTGGCACGCCCGACGTCTCCGTCGAACCCCTCCTCGGGCGCCACCAGGTCCCGCTGACCGTAGCCGGCCAGGTGCTCGACGACGCCCTTCGACTCGGGGTCCCCCGACTCACAGAAGTCCGGCCGAAACCCGTAGTGGGCGGCGAAGCGGACGTACTCGGGGTGCGGCACCACCTGGTTGGCCACGATGCCTGCCCGCAGGCACGCCATCCGGTCCGTTAGCACCACCGCCGGCACCCCGCCCAGCTCCTCCAGGCACTCGGCCAGCAGCCGCAGCGTCGTCTCCCGGCGCTGGTCGCGCGCGAAGCGCACGAACCGGTAACGCGACCAGGCCAGCACCGC
Organism: Candidatus Dormiibacterota bacterium; assembly: GCA_036500885.1. Taxonomy (GTDB): domain Bacteria; phylum Chloroflexota; class Dormibacteria; order Dormibacterales; family Dormibacteraceae; genus CF-161. Next base: position 3,153 of record DASYBH010000528.1, on the reverse strand, counting down.
GCAGAACATCTGCAGCCCGCCCTTCACCGGCGTCCAGTCGATGACCAGGTGCCGGCCCGGCACTGGCACCCAGGGCCGGTAGAGCCGGCGGCGCTGCCGCCAGCGCGCCTTCGTCTCGGCCACCGCCCGCCGCAGGTTCCGCGGCGAGCCACGATACCCGGCCGCCCGCACCACCGGCAGCAGCCGCTTGGCCGAGATGAGGCCGTCGGTCGTCCTCACCTTCTCCTCGATGAGGTTGCGCACGCTCTCGGTGTTCGACACCACGCGCCGCGGCCGGCGCTCGTACGGGCCCCCGGCCTCCAGCCGCTCCACGACCCGCTTGACCGTCTTGTCGGTCGTCCGGCAGAGCCGGGCGGCGGCCCGGTAGCTGCCCAACTCCCGGTAGGCGTTGAGGATGTCCAATTGCTCCCTCGTGTTCTTCAATGGAGACGTCCTCCGGTGCGACGACGTTGGCTTCAGACACCAACACGCTCTCGCACCGGGGACTCCTCCCGTCTGGCCCTCAGGTCAGCCGAGGGGCGCGGACTTCGAGATGGCCACAGCCGCGGACTCTACCTTGGCCAAGGACACGGCTGGGACGCCGGCCTCACTGACTGTCCTTGGCATAAGATATGCCCGACTGCGAGGGCCGTGCTGCCTACTTTTCCAGCGTCGCCAGGACGCGACCGCCGTTACGGACAGAACTTCTGCCTACCTGCTTAGTTTAAGCGGTCGAATGCCCGTTCGGGGAGCGCGATGCGAGTTCACGCGAGGGCCGTGATGTGCAGCTGAGGGTCGGGGGCTGCCGGCTCGTAGGTCGTCAGATTGGTCGTCAGCGAGCCGTGGGCTACATGCTGGAATGGAAGAGGGCCGGGTCGCTCCGGAGCAACTGACCGGCCCTCGTTACCGCCCTCCTGCTGACCGCGGCGGCCAACTTCACGAACGGCTTGGTAAGGCTAACAGGTATGAGCACACGAAACTACAGGAGTTCCTGTATTCAGGACTAAAGCGTAGCAGGGTTGCAAGGTCAGCGTCAACAGTTCCCTGACGTCAAAAGCCTGAAACGACCTGTCGAGGTCAAATATGACTCGCGACTGTCCTTGAAGGCCCCACCAAACCCCTGGGGACTTAGGAGCCCCATCGGCGGGCTGGTTGGTGGGGTGCCGTTCGTGCGGTGCTGGAAGGCCGCGGTCTTGTTCACCTAACCCCGGCTTTTCAGCAAGGACGTCGAGGTGGCTGTGAGTGGGGCTCGGTGAAGCGCGGCACGCCTGACAGGGGTGGACCCATCGCGGTTGGGCCGCCGCTGAGCCGGGTCAGGCGGCTCTGGCCGGCCAACGGCCCTCAGGCGGGCCGCCTGACCATGTCGAGGGCGTGTTCGAATGGAGGGACGGACAGGTAGCGCGGTCGGCAGCTCAGGCCGAAGTAGAGAGCGTGCGCAGTCGCCGGAAGGCATCGTAGAGCTGGGGCGTCCAGCGCCAGCTCCGCTGCAGCTTCACGATCAGCCGGCGCCCGCTGCGCACGAGTCGAGCTGCAGTGTGGAAGAGGCGGTAGCGAAGCCGCTTCGGCTCCCAACGTTGGGCTTCGCCGACCAGGCAGAGGCGCCGGAAGAAGCCGATCAGGTCCTGGGCGGCGAGTACCAGCTCCAACCAGACCTGATTGGCCTTGAACTCGTGGAAGGGAAACTTCCGCAGGCCGGTGTCCTTGGCGCAGCGGATGCGGTCCTCGACACGGGCATGACCTCGGTGGCGAACCTCGAGGGCCACGATGTCGGAGTCCTGTTGGTCAGTGATGAAGGTCTGGAAGCGAAGGCCCTGGTGGTCCGTGAATGTGAGCTGTGCGCCCGGGTGGGGACGCTCGCGACGGCAGATAGCCCGGGTCCCCGATGGCCAGCCGGCCAGGTCGAGGTTGCGCAGTTCGCAGACGGCGGCGCCCTCGCGGAGCTCGCCGTCCTGGCTGATCGCCGGCAGCCAGGCGTCCTCGGGCATGGCCAGGATCGCCTGACGCACCGGCTCGGTGAGATCGAAGCCGACCGAGAAGCGGATCTCGTACTCCCGCAGGGCGTCGAGGAAGTCGTGCGTGGCCCCGCTGGAGTCGGCCCTGGCCAGCATCTCCATGCCCCAGGCCTCGTCGGGCAGTTGCGCCAGCGCCGCCTCCAGCACCGCCACGTGGTCGGCGACGGTGTTGGAGCCGGCCTTCCCAGGACGCAGCATGCCAGCCAGCGCGTCGCCACAGCCGTCGAGGTAGCACAGGAGCGGATGGAACCCGAAGCCCCCCTTGAAGTTGCCCGTCGCACCCTCCTTCTCGGAGTGAGCGGTGGACAGCGTGGCGTCGAAGTCGAGCAGGATCTCACTGGGCGCCGCGCCTCGCCGCCAGGCCTGCTCACGAGCTCGCCGTCGCGCGTCCCGCAGTCCCGCCAGCTGCGCCTCCGAGATGGTGTCCACCACCCGCCAGGCGGTCGACGTGGACGCCACCCCGCCGAACAGCTCGGGCTGGTCGCGCAGGGCGCCCAGATCGGCCACGCAATCGCCGCCGTCGGCCAGCATGACCACCAGGTCGCGGAGCACCCGACCGGGATCGTGCGCCGAGCGGCGCCTCCTGATCGGCGCCAGCGCATTGGAGTAGGCCTTGGTCAAGCCGAGGACGTCAGCCAGCTCGGTCAGCGCCGCGCTGCCCGCGTGGTTGGCGACTCCGTCGCCGTCAGCCGTGACCACAAACCGGGCGCGACGCTTGGTAGTACGCTTCACTTCGAGGGCTCTCCTTGGACGGGTGCTGGGACGTGTAGCAACGCCAGTATCCCATCTCAGAAGAGCCCTTCCTCTCTTCTTCCCCTCCAGGGTGACCTATCGCCGCACCTACCGAAATTCCGGGGCTAGGACTCATAAAAGCTCGGCTATTGCATCAAACGCAACATGGCGCCGATCGCGATACGGACGACGTCTCAGTTCGGAAGGCGGCGTGAGCGGCATGACGACCGGATGGTCGCAGCGGGCGACGCGAGATCGAACCGGTGGGCAGCGAGCAGACGCATCAATGTTGCGTTTCCCGCAACAGGCCGGTGTCCGTAGCAGGGAGTGTGGACATCCCGGGCTCGGCGCGGCTGGAGCTGGTCGAAGGCGTGGTTCTGCTGGACCCCGAGGCGGCCGTGTTCGAGGGGATGCTGACGGGCTGGGCCAA
>DASYBH010000527.1:0-7650 GCA_036500885.1 Candidatus Dormiibacterota bacterium | reverse complement strand
CCGGACCGCGGCGGCCACCGTACGGGCTCTCACGCGCGCTACACTGCCGTCCAACATGTCGGAACAGCACCCCTGCGGCGGATGCGGATCGCCGATCCTCTCCTCCCGACAGTGGCTCTGCGGCAGGTGCATCGTGGCCTGGGAGGCCGCGATCGAGCGGCAGACCAACCCTCGTCGTCACGTGGCGGACCAGGCCGAGCGCCGCGCGATCCAGAGATACCGGGCCCAGGCCGAGCCGTCCTAGGCCCGCCCGGTCCCCGGTCCCCGGGATGCGGCCCGCGAGGGGCAGCGGGCGCCGTCCCTCGCCGCTTCAGCACGCGAAATCTTGCCACTACGGATGCAGGATGACCTTGGTGTACCCCTCCACACGCTTGTCGAACTTCTCGTAGGCCTGGGGCGCCTGGTCCAGCGGCAGCTCGTGGGACACGACGAAGCTGGGCGTGGCCCGACCTTCGATGATCAGATCGCGGAGCTGGCGGTTGTACCGCTTGACGTTGGCCTGGCCGGTGCCGACGCGCAGGCCCTTCTCGAACAGCTTGCCGACCGCGACTCCGAGGATGCCCTGCTTCGCGAACTCGTCGACGCCGCCCGGATCGGAGGGCACGTAGAGCCCGGGCACCCCCAGGGCGCCCGTTGCCCGGACGGTCTGGATCAGCGCGTTGAGCACGACCGCGGGCTCCTCGCGCTCCGCGTGGGGCTGGACCGCCTGGTAGCCGACGGCGTCGATGCCCTTGTCGGCGCCCTCGCCGCCCGTCTGGTCCTTGATCTGCTGTATGGGGTCGCCCTGGTCGAAGTTGATCGCGACGGCGCCGATCTGCCGGGCCTTCGAGAGCCGCTCCTCGACCCGGTCGACGACGAAGACCCTGGACGCGCCGCGAAGCATCGCCGAGTACGCGGCCATGAGGCCCACCGGACCGGCGCCGTAGACCGCAACCGACTCGCCGGGTGAAACGCGGGCGAGCTCGCAGCCGTGGTAGCCGGTTGGGAAGATGTCCGCCAGCATGGCGAAGTCGGCCTCGTGCTCCGTGCCGGCCGGCAGCTGGAGGCAGTTGAAGTCGGCGAAGGGAACCCTCAGGTACTCCGCCTGTCCGCCCATGTAGGGGCCCATGGCGACGTACCCGTAGGCCCCGCCGGCAAAGCCTGGATTGACCGTCGTGCAGAAGCCGGTGAAGCCCGCCTCGCAGTTCCGGCAGAACCCGCACGCCACGTTGAAGGGCATCACGACCCGGTCGCCCCGCTTGACGGACACGACAGCGTCGCCGACCTCTTCGACGATGCCCATGTTCTCGTGCCCGAACACGATCCCGGGCTGGGCGGCGGTCCGGCCCTCGTACATGTGGAGGTCCGAGCCGCAGATGCAGGTCGAGGTGATCCTCACGATCGCATCGTTGGGGTGCTCGATCTTGGGGTCCGGGACCTGGTCGATCTCGACATTGAACGGACCCCGATAGACAACCGCTCGCATGGGTTCCAGCTCCTCGGACCGCCACGGTGGCGGCCCCTGAGTACCGTTGCAAACGCCGAACTACGACGTCACGCCCATCGCCTCACCGTCCTTTCTTCGGTTGCCCGCCACGAACCAGCGACAGACTGAACGGATGACCTTTTTCGAATTGGTCTGAAGCACGGAGCCACGGAGAGCACGAAGACGCACGAAGGGCTTCGAGGTCAGCCTCAGCGCTCCAGCCGATCCCCAGATCGTCCTTCGTGCCTCCCTGCTGCAAGTCGTTTGCTAATCGCCCGTTTGGACGCTCACCGTCTTTCGCCAGGGCGCTATTGGAAGCACTCATCTAAGAATCCCAGGAACTAAGACATACTCCGTCCGGGGGGCGGTGTCAACCGTCTATATCGACGTGCGCGCGAGTCGCTCGTACACCTTCACCATGGCCGAGTTGTCCAGCTCGCCGTCCCCGTCGGCGATGAGCGCGTTGAAGAACTGGGCCGCCAGTGCGGTGACCGGCGCGGCCACCGCGACGCTCCGCGCGATGTCGAGCACGATGTGCAGGTCCTTGTCGTGCAGCTTGACGAAGAAGCCGGGGTCGAACGCGTGCTGGATCATCCGCTCGCCGTGGACCTCCAGCAGCCGGCTGCCGGCGTAGCCGCCCAGGAGCGCCTGCCGGATCAGCGACGGATCGACGCCGGCCTTCGCACCCAGCACGAGCGCCTCCGCGATCCCGGCCAGCGTGGCGGCGATCACCATCTGGTTGCAGGCCTTGGTCACCTGGCCGGCGCCCAGGTCCCCGACCCGCACGATGGTCTTGCCCATCGTCCGCAGGACCGGCAGGCAGGCGTCGAAGATCTCCTGCTTGCCGCCGGCCATGATCGAGAGCGTGCCCGCGGCCGCGCCGGGAGGGCCGCCGCTGACCGGTGCGTCGAGGCTCTCGACGCCCCGCTCCGCCGCCGCCGCGCCCAGCCGTCGCGTCACCTCGGGCGAGATGGTGCTCATGTCGATCCAGACCGTGCCGGGCGCGGAGCCGCTCAGCACCCCCTCGTCGCCGCCGGCCACGGCCTCGACGTCGCCGCTGTCCGTCACGATCGTCACGACCACGTCCGACCGCCGAGCGACGTCGGCCGGGCTGGTGGCGGGCTGCGCGCCCTCGGCCAGCAGCGGCTCCGCCTTGGCGGCGGTCCGGTTCCAGACGGTGAGCTGGTACCCCGCCTTCAGCAGGTTGCGGGCCATGGGCAGGCCCATCAGGCCCAGGCCAATGAATCCAACCCTCGTCGTTCCCGGCTCGGCAGCTCTCATGTTGCATCGACCTCCTGCTCTGGCGTGGGCGTCAAATGTTCGCCGTGCAGGGTAATGGTGCGTCCCGACCAGATGACGACGCCGGGAGGAGGACGATCGTTTGAGTAGGGATGCAGCACGGAGCCACGAAGAGCACGAAGACGCACGAAGGACTTCGAGGTCAGCCTCAGGGCTCTAGCCGATCTCCAGATCCCCTATTCCTTCGTGCGTCTTTGTGTCCTTCGTGCCTTCGTGCTGCAACTCATTGAGATAATCGCCCGCCCGGAGGTTCACCGCCTTTCGCCAGGGCACTGCACCGCGACGGCCGTTACACCATCCCGAGCTCCCAGCGGGCGTCCTCGGTCATCCGCTCCGGGGTCCACGGTGGGTCGTAGACGAGCTCGACGCCGGCCTCCTCCACCGTCGGGATCTGGAGCAGGTGGTCGCGGACGTCGGTCATCACCTCGCCAGCCATCGGGCACCCCAGGGCCGTCAGCGTCATCTTGACGTCGACCCGCCCGGGCTGGATGTTCACCTCGTAGATGAGGCCCAGGTCCACGATGTTGACCGGGATCTCCGGGTCGTAGCACTCGCGGAGCGCCTCGTAGACGGTCTCCTCCGCGACGGTCGCCACCTGCTCTGCCATCCCGCTCAGCTCCCCTTCTCGAGCGGAAGCCCGGCCTCGCGCCAGGCCTTGTGACCGCCGCGGAAGTTCACCACGTCCTTGACGCCCAGCGCGACCGCCATCTCCGAGGCCACGGCAGACCGCTCGCCGACCTCGCAGACGAAGATGGTGCGCTCGTTGAACTGGACGCCCTGCGGATTCGCCAGGATGCGGCTGAGCACGACGTTGCGCGCGCCGGGGATGTGACCACCCACATGCTCCCAGCCCTCCCGCACGTCGACGACATCGTACTCGCCGCCCTCGATCAGGGCCTTGATCTCGTTCAGCTTCAGGTCGCGGAACGAGGTCCCGGTCTCACTCATTCGTCGTCCTCCTCCTCGCCGGCCAGGCCATAGGCGCCGACCTTCAGTACCTTGAGAGGCAGCAGGGCGCACTTCAGCCGCGCGGGCGAGATCGCGATGCCGAGCTCGTCCAGCACGTCGTCCCTGGAGATCGCGCGCGCCTCTTCGAGCGACATGCCCTGCAGCCGCTCGGTCAGCAGCGACGCCGACGCCTGGGAGATGGCACAGCCTCGACCGTGGAAGCGCACCTCGTCGATGACTCCGTCCGTGACGCGGAAGTCCATCCCGACCAGGTCGCCGCAGAGCGGGTTGTACTCCTCGTGAGAGATGTCGGCGCCCTCGATCCGCCCGAAGTTCCGGGGGTTCTTGTAGTGGTCCAGGATGAACTCGCGGTAGAACTGGTCATCTACGGCCATCAGGCAAATATCCTCTTGGCCTCTTGCAACCCGGTCACGAGCCGGTCGATTTCCTCTCGCTCCGTGTAGAGATAAAAGGACGCGCGCGCCACCGCGGACACGCCGAGCCGCTCCATCAGCGGCATCGCGCAGTTGTGGCCGGCGCGGATCGCGACGCCACCGCGGTCCAGGATGGTGGCCAGGTCGTGCGGGTGCACGCCCTCGAGGTCGAACGAGATCAGGCCGCCGCGCCGCGACGGCGGCGGGCCGAAGATGCGCAGGCCCTCGATCTCGGTCAGCGCCTCGAACGCGTACTCCGTCAGCTCCTGCTCGTGCGCGTGGATCGCGTCGAGGCCGATCTCCTGCAGGTAGTCCACCGCAGCCCCCAGGCCGATCACCTCGGCGATCGGCTGGGTGCCGGCCTCGAACTTCTCCGGGAGGGGAGCGTACTCCGTGTGGTCCAGGAACACCGCGCGGATCATGTCGCCCCCAGCCTGGAACGGCGGCATCGCCTCCAGCAGCTCGCGCCGGCCGTACAGCACGCCGACGCCCGTCGGCCCGCACATCTTGTGGCTGGAGAAGGCGTAGAAGTCGCAGCCGACCTCCCGCACGTCGATCCCCAGGTGCGGGAGGCCCTGCGCGCCGTCGATCAGCACCACCGCGCCGGCGGCATGGGCGGCCGCGGTCATCTCCCGGTACGGCGTGATCGTTCCGAGGTTGTTGGAGACCTGCGTGAAGGCGACCAGCCTGGGGCGCCGCTCCAGCAGCGCGTGGAACTGGTCCATGCGCAGGTCGCCCTGCTCGTCGATGTCGACGTACTCCAGGCGGGCGCCCCTCTCCTGCGCCAGGATCTGCCAGGGCACGATGTTGGAGTGGTGCTCCGCGATCGTCGTGACGAGGAGGTCGCCCTCGCCGACGTTGTGGCGTCCCCACGAGTAGGCGACCAGGTTGATGCCCTCGGTCGTGCCCCGCGTGTAGATGATCTCCTTGCGCGAGGCGGCGTTGACGAGGCGGCGCAGCTTCTCCCGCGCCGCCTCGTACCGCTCGGTCGCCATCTCCGACGCGCGGTAGGCGCCGCGGTGGATGTTGGCGTTGAACTCGTTGTAGTACCCCTCCATCGCCTCGACGACCTGGCGCGGCCGCTGCGACGTGTTGGCCGAGTCGAGGTACGCCACGCCCGTGGCCAGGAAGGGGTAGTCCCTCCGGATGGCGCCGACGTCCAGCGTGTCAGATCTCAACGTAGACATCGTCACCCTCCACGGTGACAGGGTAGGTCCTGGCGGGGATCACGGCCGGGAGGCCCGTCACGGCGCCCGTCCGGAGGTTGAACCGCGATCCGTGCGCGGGACACTCGACGTCCATGCTCCACAGCTCGCCCTCGCTCAGGGAGTACTCCTCGTGGGTGCACACGTCCCCGATCGCGTAGAAGCTGCCGTCCTCGGCGTGGGCGAGGCAGATCTCCTGCCCGTCCGCGACGACCTTCTTCATGGTGTCGACCTCGAGCTCGTCGATCTTCGCGACCAGGTGCTTCGCCATCTAACCGATGCGTGCCTCCAGTTCCTGCTCGACGAGGTCGCGGGCCTGCTGGACCGGAATTCGGTCGAGCACCTCCCCGAAGAAGCCGTGGACGATCATCTGCTCCGCGGTCGCGGGAGGGATGCCCCGGCTCTCCAGGTAGAACAGGTGCTCGGGATCGATGGGCGCCACCGTCGCGCCGTGGGTGCACCTGACGTCGTTGTTCAGGATCTCGAGCATCGGAATCGAGTTCGCCTTGGCCGTCTTCGACAGCAGCAGGTTGCGGTTGGCCTGGTAGGCGTCCGAACGAGCCGCGTTGGGCTCGATCCGGATCAGGCCGGCGTACACGCTCCGGGCCTCGTCGCGCAGCGCGCCCTTGAAGAGGAGGTCGCTCGTCGTGTTGCCGACCTGGTGCTGCTGGAGCGTGTGGAAGTCGAAGAACTGATGGCCGGAGCCGAAGAACAGCGCCTTCAGCTCGGCCGTCGCTCCCGGACCGGCGAGCGAGGCCTCGATCCGGGTCTTGGCGAATCTTCCGCCGAGGCCCACCGCGACCAGGCGGACGGTCGCGTCGCGCTCGGCTCTGACCCGCTGGTCGGCGAACTGCCAGGCATGCCGTCCCCAGCGCTGCAGCGACACGTAGCCGACGTTCGCGCCCTCGCCGGCGATGACCTCGGCCGAGCCGCTGGTCAGCGCCGGCCGGTCCAGGTCGGGCGAGAGGAACTCGTCCAGGTAGTTGAAGCTGCTGCCCCTGGCGGCGACGATCAGCGTGTGCGGCAGCACCGCCGCGCCGCCGCCGGACGACCAGAACTGCGAGACCAGCGGCTTCTCGACGGTCACGCCGTCCGGCACGTAGAGGAACGTGCCGCCGCTGAACAGCGCGCCGTGCAGGGCCGCGAACTTGTCGCGGTCGGGGCGCACCTCGGTGAAGAGGTGGCGCCGCACCAGGTCCGGATGCTCGATGACCGCCTGGGACAGCGGCATCAGCAGCACGCCGCGGGCCGCCACCTCGGGGTCGAGCTCGACCGTGCCCGGCTCGGAGCCGCGCTGGCGCAGCACGCCGGCCGTTTCCGCGATCGGGTCGGCCGGAGCCGCCCCGTTCGCTCGCTCGAAGGGGTCGAATGCGTCCAGGTCCAGGCCGCGCACGTCGGTCCGCCGCCACTCCTCTTCGGAGCGGGACGGAAGGGGCAGGCGCTCGAACGCGCCGAACGCCTCACGGCGCCGGGCACGCAGCCAGTCCGGTTCGCCGTGGAGGGCGGCGAGCTCCTCCACGGCCGCGATCGTGAATGCCATCAGCCGACCGAGCCCTCCATCTCGAGCTGGATCAGCCGGTTGAGCTCCACCGCGTACTCCAGCGGCAGCTCCTTGGTGAACGGCTCGATGAAGCCGTTGACGATCATCGTCTCCGACTCGGCCAGCGGGATGCCCCGGCTCTGGAGATAGAAGAGCTGCTCGTCCGAGACCTTGCTCACGGTGGCCTCGTGCGCGATGTTGACCTGCGGCTCGTCGCACTCGATGTAGGGGTAGGTGTCGCTGATCGACTCGTCGTCCAGGAGCAGCGCGTCGCACTTGACGAACGACTTCACGTCGTGGCAGCCGGGATGGACCTTCACCAGGCCCCGATAGGACGTGCGGCCGCCGGCCTTCGAGATCGACTTCGAGGTGATGGTCGAGGTCGTGTTGGGCGCGACGTGGACCATCTTGCCGCCCGCGTCCTGGTGCTGGCCCTTGCCCGCGAAGGCGACGCTGAGCACGTCGCCCTTGGCTCCCGGCTCCATCAGGAACACGGAGGGGTACTTCATGGTGATCTGCGAGCCCAGGTTGCCGTCCACCCACTCCATCGTCGCGTCGGCGTAGGCGACCGCCCGCTTGGTGACCAGGTTGTACACGTTGGTCGACCAGTTCTGGATGGTCGTGTAGCGGCACCGCGCGCCCCGCTTGACGACGATCTCGACCACCGCCGAATGCAGGGAGTCGGTCGTGTAGATGGGCGCCGTGCAGCCCTCGATGTAGTGGACGAAAGAGCCCTCGTCGCAGATGATCAGGGTCCGC
>DASYBH010000526.1:0-10515 GCA_036500885.1 Candidatus Dormiibacterota bacterium | reverse complement strand
AGTCCAACGGCCTCACCGATCTCCCGCACGCTGGGCGGATAGGCCCGGGCTCGGGTTACCTGTCGGATGTACTCCAGGATGCGCGCCTGCCGCTCGCTCAACTCTTGGTTCAAAGCTCTGCTACCTCGTGGGCTGCTTATTGTGCTTCGGCGAAACCGAGGCTCAGCCCATCGTAGCAAGAACTCGGCGAGAAAGCAAACCGATGTTCGCCGAACGCTTGACCCCCGAACGGGCGTTTGCTAGTATTGGCCGCGAACACATGTACGTGATCCAGGTCGACCAGAGTGAGATCGAGATCCACGCAGATCGCGGGGTCGCTCGCGGCTGGCATGTCACCGACATGATGGCCGCGCGGGCCCGGTGGGCGATGGTGGCGCTGGCGGCCGTGGTGCTGCTCGGCCTCGGCTATGCGAAGGAGGCATCGAGCTCACCGCTCGTCGCGGGCCCGGTGCCGGCGGCGGCTCAGACCGTGACCGTGGCGCCGGGTGACACGCTGTGGAGCATCGCCAGCCGGCGGTATCCCAATGCCGACGTCCGGCAGAAGGTGTTCGAGATAGAGCAGCTCAACGACCTGAGCGGACCGACCATCGTGGCGGGCCAGCGCCTCCGGGTCCCGGCTCGCTGAGTGGCTACGCTGTTGGTCGATGGATGTCGAGCTGGTCACCCGGCGCGGGTGCCACCTGTGCGAGGACGCGCTCGCTCTCCTGCGCGGCCTGGGTGTCGAGCCGCGTCAGCGTGACGTCGATGCTGAGGCGGAGTTGTTCGATCTGTACGACTTCCGGGTGCCGGTCGTGCTGGTCGACGGCCGGGTGGTGGGGGAGGGGCGCCTCGATCACCAGGCGCTGAGTCGGGCCTTGCGCCGCTGACCGCGGGATCAGTCGCTCGCGATCGCGTCGCCGGTGGCGCCGCCGCGGTTCGACAGCACCGGTGGCTCGGCCGACCACGGGAAGTCGATCCAGCGCTCGGTGCGCCGCCACACGTACTCGCACTTCACGATCGAGCGCGACTTCTCGTACAGGACGGCGCAGCGGACGTCGGCGACGTGCTCCGAGCAGAAGTCGGTCACGAGCTTGAGGGTGGCGCCGGTGTCCGCGACGTCGTCGACAACGAGCACCGTCGCGCCCGCGACGTCGACGGCGTCGAGCAGCGGAGGCAGCATGACCGGGAACTGCAACCGCTCGTCGATGCCCGTGTAGAACTCGATGTTCATCGTGAAGAGGTTCTTGACGTCCAGGGCGTAGGCGACAGAGGCGGCGGGCAGAAGGCCGCCGCGGGCGATGCCGAGGATGAGGGTGGGCCTGTAGCCGGCCCGAGCGACCTGCTCCGCAAGGGCTCGGCTGGCCTCGCCGAAGAGACCCCACGACAGGACCTCGTGGGCCTGGCCGTCAGACAAGCCGGTCGCCGTCTCGGGTTCGCATCGCTGCTTCGAGCTTACCCTGTGGCCCGCGCAGTTCGGAACGTGCGCGCCGGGAGATCTCGGGCATACTTGCCGGCATGAGCGACGAGCAGACGGCGACGCTTCCCGAGATCTCCGCAGAGCTCAGGGACGCGGCGAGGCAGGCCGGCGGCGGCTGGCTCGACGAGGTCGTCGGCAACCACGCGCACCCGGTGCCTGTGACCGCGATCAAGGGCGCGTGGAAGCTGGACGCCAACGGCGAGCTGACCGGCGAGTACGTGGCCAACCCCAACTTCCGCCGCACTCGGAGCGGCGGCGGCTGCCCGTTCCACCGCTGACGGCGTAGCAGCCGGAGCGCGTTCGGGGGGGAGAGGTTCCCGTCTACGGGAACCTCTCTGGCTGATGCCTGCGGCCAGCACCCGTGCTGGGTCCTGCGCGCCGGCGCCGCCGCCCGTCAGGGCGGGGTGAGCACCTCGTTCCAGGCCCGGATCTGGTAGCCGCGGACGACGCCGTTGAGGACGAACGGGTCGCCGGCGACGAAGGCCTCGGCCGCCTCGCGGGTCGTGAAGATCCCCATGGACCCCTCCTTCTGGGGGTCGCCGAACGTGCCGATCATCAGGAGCTCGCCGCGGTCGGCGAACTCGTGCCAGCGCGCGCTGTGGGCGGCGAAGTGGAGGGGCGCCTTCGAGCGGACATCGTCCGCCGATTCGTAGAGGACCACATACTTCATGGCGTCAAAGGTAAGCGTTGGCTAACCATTGGTCAATGCCGAGCGGCGCGGTCGCCGGACCGGGTCACTTCCGTACCATTCCCGCATGTCGATCGCGCTGGGGCTGGGTGCCGCCGCGGTGGTCGCGGCCGCCGGCCGTCTCGGGCCGGTCGTCCAGCGGACCCCACTGATGCGGAGCGAGCGCCTGACGGCCGAGCTGGGTGCCGCCGTGTGGCTGAAGCGCGAGGACCTGCAGGTCGGTCGCTCCTACAAGGTCAGGGGGGCGTACAACCTGATCTCGTCGCTGACCGCCGAGGAGCGCGAACGGGGCGTGGTGTGCGCGAGCGCGGGCAACCATGCCCAGGGCGTGGCCTTCAGCTGCAGCGCGCTCGGCATCCGCGGCCGGGTGTTCGTCCCCTCCACGACGCCGCGGCAGAAGCGGGAGCGGATCCTGGCCATCGGCGGGGAGTGGGTGGAGCTGGTGGTCGCCGGCTCCACGTACGACGAGGCCGGCGCGGCGGCGCTCGCAGCTGGCGAGGCGACCGGCGCCGTGCTCGTCCACCCCTTCGACGACCACCGCACGATCGCGGGCCAGGGCACGGTGGCGATCGAGCTGCACGAGCAGTGCCCGGAGCCGTTCGGCACGGTCGTGGTGCCCGTGGGCGGTGGCGGTCTGATCGCCGGCATGGCGCTCTGGCTGCGCGAGCGCTGTCCTGGCGTGCGGATCGTGGGGGCGGAGCCGGAGGGCGCCGCCAGCATGCGGGCCGCACTGCGCGCCGGCCGGCCCGTCGCGCTGTCCTCGGTGGACACGTTCGTGGACGGCGCCGCGGTCGGCAGGGTGGGCTCGCTCACCTATCCCGTGGTGCGCGACCTGGTGGACGAGGTGGTCGCCGTGCCCGAGGGCGCGGTGTGCACGGAGATGCTGCAGCTCTACCAGGTCGAGGGCGTCATCGCCGAGCCGGCCGGCGCCCTTGCCAGCGCGGCGGCCCGCGCGCTGGCTCGGGTTAACGGCGAGGCCGGGGTCGTCTGCGTCGTCTCGGGCGGCAACAACGACGTCAGCCGGTACGCCGACATCCTGGAGCGGTCGCTCGTCCACGAGGGGCTGAAGCACTACTTCCTGGTGACGTTCCCGCAGGAGCCCGGGGCGCTCCGCGGCTTTCTCGACGACGTGCTCGGGCCGAACGATGACATCGCGCTGTTCGAGTACGTCAAGAAGAGCAACCGGGAGACGGGGCCGGCGCTGGTCGGCATCGAGCTCGACCGGCCCGGCGACCTGGCCGGGCTGCTCGACCGCATGGCGGCCAGCCGGCTCCCCATCGAGCGGGTGCCTCCGGGCTCCCCGCTCTTCACCTTCCTGGTCTGACGGCGCGCCGCCGGCGGCGCAGCCACAGCGTCAGCCAGGTCGCGGCGGCGGCCACGACCACGACCAGCAGCGCCGCGCCCAGCAGGGTGATCAGCGCCTGGGTGCGCGCGGCCGCGCCCAGGTTGGACGCCTCCGCGAGCGGGCCGGCCGCGCCGGTGGGATGGTCGGCGACCAGCACGACGTGGCCCTCGCCGTGCGCCTGGGGCGGGCCGGCGGCGATCTCCGACACGGTGCACGAGTCCGCGCAGTGCACGGCGATCGTCCTCGCCCCACCCTCGGTCGCGGCGACGAGGTCGCCGTCCCGCACGCCGGCCGCTGCCAGCTGACCGGCGTCGAGCCGCAGCAGGGTGTCGGTGCCGGGGTGCGGGTTGCCCGGCGTTGCGCGGTCCGCGAAGTACGCGGCGCCGCCGGCGCCGAACCCCGGCGGCACGAAGCCGGCGGCCTCGACGCCGATGTCGCCGCCGGCCGGCAGTCCGGAATGCGCGACGGTCGCCGTCGACCCGTCGGGACGGACCGCGAGGACCTGCCCACTGAGCTCGTCCGTGGCGACGAGGTCGCCGCCGAAGGCGCCGAAGCCCGGCGGGGCCACGGCGATCCCGCCCTCCATTGCCGGCGCCCTGTCCGTGATATGCCGCACCTGGCCCCGGCAGTCGATCGCGGCGACCACCGTCGCACCGTGGCTGGGACCGATCACGAGCAGCCGGCTGCCGAACCGGCCGGCGGTGTCGAAGGCGATGCCGCCCAGAGAGTCGACGCCGTCCACGTGGGCGAAGCGGTGGGCGCGACCGGCCGGGTCGATGCGCAGGACGTCGTGCGGGCCCTGCTGCAGGACGTACAGCTCGTCGGGCGCGAACGTGCACCCCGCGGCGGAGACTCGCGCCCCCGACGACAGCGCGAGGTAGGGCTCGTCGCCGGCCCCGCCCGGGTAGCCGTCGGGGCCGGCCGCGAACGGAGCCAGGGCGCCGGTCCGCCGGTCGAGGAGCCAGAGGCGAGCGCCGCCGCTCACGACCAGTCGCCCATCCGTCCGGGGCGCGGAGACGTCGACCACCCCGGTGACGTGGAGCCGGGTCGACCAGGGGACGACGGACGGCGCGATCGCCAGCGCCAGCAGATGCATGGCGCACAGCGCGCCGGCTGCTTCCTGTAACAAGGTCTGCCCAAGCGTACGGCCGCCGTTACAGGTCGCGGCGGCAAAGTACGGAGAGCGCTCCCACACGGATCTTGACAACAGGCGTCGAATCGCACATAAAGAAGCGAGAGAGCGCTCTCACGGCGGAAGGAGAATGGAGCAGATGCGCGGGCCCGGCCCGCGAGCGGTGCGTTGCGGTCTGCCGCGGACCGCATCAGAGCGATCACATCAACCGGAAGGGAGGACATGCCATGCACCTGAAGCGGCTGGGCCTGGCGCTGGTCGCGCTGGCGGCCATCGTCGTATCGGCGGTCGTGGTGGGGTTCCGGAGCGCAACGCCGGCAACGGCGGCGCCGGCGCCCACGACCGGACTGCACGTCTCCGGCAACGCGCTGATGGACGCCAACGGCAGCAAGGTCGTGTTGTGGGGCGTGAACCGCTCCGGTGGCGAGTACGCGTGCGTGCCGCACGGCAACCCCACGTCGGTGCCATCGAGCGTGTTCGACGGCCCGATGGACTCGAACGCGGTCGCGTCCATCGCGAGCTGGGCGGGCGTCAATGCGGTGCGGGTCCCACTCAACTCGGACTGCTGGCTCGCCCATCCCAACGTCCCGGCGGCGTTCGCCGGCGCCAACTACCAGGCGGCGATCGTGAACTACGTCAACATCCTGCACCAGCACGGCCTGGTGGCGATCCTCGACCTCCACTGGACCGACGGCCTCTACAACAACATGCTGTCGCCGTGCACCAGTGACGCCGCGCCCATCAACGCCGTCTGCCAGAAGCCCATGCCCGACGCGGCGTCCGCGGTCCCGTTCTGGACGGGCGTCGCCAACACGTTCAAGGGCGACACGGCCACGATCTTCGACCTGTTCAACGAGCCGTTCCCGGACTTCTTCCTGGGCAACGGCGCCCCCAGCTGGATGTGCTGGCGTGACGGCGGCACGGCCTGCGGCAACCTGCTGAGGGACGGCGCCGGCAACAACATCCCGGCCGCGGGCATGCAGCAGATGGTCAATGCCGTTCGCGCGACCGGGGCCAAGAACGTGATCTCGCTCGGCGGCCTCGCGTTCTCCAACGACGAGAGCATGTGGGCGCAGTTCGAGCCGACCGACTCGACTGGCAACCTGGTCGCCTCCTGGCACTCGTACAACTTCAACAGCTGCAGCAACTCGTCCTGCTGGCAAGCGAATATCGCTCCGCTGGCGGCCAAGGTGCCCGTGATCGCCGGCGAGATCGGCGAGAACGACTGCAATCACTCGTACATCGACGGCCTGATGGCCTTCATGGACTCGATCCACACCAGCTACCTGGGCTGGGCCTGGAACGCCGACTTCCAGTGCTCCAGCGGCCCGAGCCTGATCACGGCGTACGACGGCACCCCGACCAACTTCGGAATCGGGCTCAAGAACAACATCGCCAAGTTCGGCGGCCCGACGCCGACCCCGACGCCCACCGCATCGGGCACCCCGACGCCGACGCCGACTCCAACGCCCACTCCGACCCAGACGCCCACTCCCACTCCCACGCCGACCGGCGGCGGCAACGGCGGCACGACGGCCACCGCCGTGATTGCCGCCAGCGGTCCCTGGTTCAACGACGAGCACGTCAACCTGGCCAACACCGCGCCCATCAGCTCGCTGTCGATCACGATCGTGATCCAGCGGACGACCGGCGTCAGCTTCAACGGCCAGTACAACAACGTCGGAAGCCAGATCCTCCAGGCCAACAGCAGCACCGCGTCGGCGATCACCTACCAGTTCACGCTGGCATCCGGCCAGACGCTCGGCACGGGGAGCAGCTGGACGTTCGCCGCGCAGTCCAACGGCAGCGGGACCGCCCATCCCACCAGCGGTGACACGTTCACCGTCACCTACACGACCGGCGGCGCGAGCTTCACGCAGTCCGGCCACTTCTGATACCAGCGGTCATCACCGGGTCCGAGCGGCGCCGCCGCTCGGACCCGGATCCCGGCTCAGAACGCGCCGGCCGAGAGGAGGCCCAGCGCGGCTCCCGCCAGCACCAGAACCGGCGTCGCCAGCGGCTGGCGGAGCAGGATCGCGAAGCAGGCGACCGCCACGACCGCGGCCATCGGGGTGCGGATCGAGCTCAGGCCGAGCTGCAGCGTCACTGCCGCGATCAGGCCGATCACGGCCATGTTCACGCCGTCGAGAAACGTCCGCACCGGCGGGCTGGCCTCCTCCAGGCGGACGATCCGGTCGAGGAACGGGACCAGGACGAAGCCGGGCAGGAAGATGGCCACCGTGCCCACCAGCGCACCGGCGACGCCCGCGAACAGGTAGCCGAGGAAGGTGGCCGTGGTGAAGACCGGGCCCGGGGTGACCTGGCCGATCGCGATAGCGTCCGCGAGCTGCAGCGGGGTGAGCCAGTGAAGGCCCTGGACGAAGTCCGCGTGCAGGTAGGCGAAGAGCACGTAGCCGCTGCCGAAGCTCACCGCGCCGACCTCCAGGAACGTCCAGAACAGGACGGGCAGCCGCTCGCCGTGCGCCAGCAGCACCAGGCCGGGACCGCCGGCGAGCGACAGGCACCCGGTTCCGTCCCCCCGGCGCAGCCACGTGCCGCCGTACCGGACCGCCAGCAGGGCCAGGCCGCCGGCCACCAGCAGCAGCACCGGGTTCATGCCCAGCAGTGAGAGCAGGCCCGTCAGGGCCGCCAGCACGATCCCGAGCGCCCGGTCGGCGATCCGCCGGCCCAGGTCGAGGAGCGCCCACGCCACGATCCCGACCACGATCGGCCGGACGCCGCCCAGGGCCGCGACCGCCACGGCGCTCGTGCCGAACCGGGCGTAGGCCCACGCGATCGCGAGCATCGCCGCCATCGCCGGTGCGATGAACAGGGCGCCCGAGAGGAGCAGGCCCGGCCACCCGGCCAGCCGGTACCCGGCGAAGATGGCCAGCTCGGTCGAGCTCGGGCCGGGGATCAGGTTGCAGGCGGCGAACATGCGAAGGAAGGTCTCCTGGTCGAGCCAGCGACGCCGCTCGACGAGCTCGCGGCGCATGAAGGCCACGTGCGTGACGGGGCCGCCGAACGCGATGACGCCGACCTTCAGCAGCACCAGGGCGACCCGCAGCGCCCCGGGCCTCGGTCCGCTGCTCATGGTGCGGTCAGGCGCCTGGCGGTTAGGGGAGCCGGGCGAACGCCTGGACCAGGACGAAGCTGGTGCACCAGCGCTCCGGGTCGCGCAGCTCCTCCTCGCTGCGCGCGAACAGGGAGTCGAGCTCCTCCTCGCCGATCTCCTCGATGAACGCCTTCCGAAGCGTCGCCGCGCTCACCAGCGGAACCGTCCGGTACACATGGCCGGGCGGCAGCGCCAGGACGTGCGCCCTGAGCTCCGGCTTCTCGGAGTGGCGCCGGAGCATGCCGTACAGCTGGCGCCCGACGCTGGCGTCCCGCCCGACCCGCGCGACGAACTGGAGGGTGAGGTCCCACAGACGCTGGGTCGCCGGAGCATCGGGGTTGTATCGCCAGGCTCCGAGGTCCGGCTCCTCGAGCACCAGCCATCCGCCTGGCTTGACCAGCCGGCGGTAGGTGGCGAGCTGCTCCTCGTGGCGGCCCAGCGGCGCGAGCAGAAACCGGGCGTGCACGAGGTCGAACGAGCTGGAGGGCAGCCAGGAGTCGAAGACGTCGTCCACCACCACGCTGACGTTGTTGAGTCCCTCGCTCCGCACCGTCAGCCGGGCCGGCTCCGCGGTGTCCTCGGTCCCCTCTG
The DNA here is from genome assembly GCA_036500885.1 of Candidatus Dormiibacterota bacterium. Taxonomy (GTDB): domain Bacteria; phylum Chloroflexota; class Dormibacteria; order Dormibacterales; family Dormibacteraceae; genus CF-161. The sequence continues at coordinate 2,188 of DASYBH010000526.1, read as the reverse complement.
TTCCCACCACCTTGCCGGCCGGTCCCACCCAGCTGCTCAGGAGGCGCAGCCAGCCCAGCGGGCCGCAGCCGAGGTCCAGCGCCCTGCGCTCCTGCCCATCGCCCAGCTCCGCCAGCAGCCGCGCCCCGGCGGGCTCCCACTGCAGTGCCTGCATGTGCATCCAGGCATTGAGGTCGGTCCACATCTGCCGCTCGGTCTGGGCCGAACCGCCGAAGTGCAGACGAGGCTCGCCGGCACTGTCCCGCTGCGGTGCGCTCTCCCCTATCAATTCGATTCCCCACCTTCATCCGATCCGCCGACTGGCAGCCTCAGCTCGAAGCGGCTCCCCCTGGCCCCGCAGGAGGAGGCCGTGATCTCCCCGCCGTGCATCCGGGCGATCTCACGGCTCAGATAGAGCCCGAGGCCGGCCCCGGTCGTGTGGCTGTTCTCAGCGTTCACGATACGGCCGAATCGCGTGAAGAGCTGCGCCATCTCCTGTTCGCTCATGCCGATGCCCTCGTCCTGCACCACCAGCCGGGCGACCTCTGCCTCCAGGCGCAGGGCGCACCGCACCCGTTCGCCGGGCGCCGAGTACTTGAACGCGTTGTCGACAAGGTTTTCGATGGCGGTCTCGATCCGCAGCACGTCCACGCGCGCCGAGATCGGGCCTTCGGGCAGCTCGATCTCGAAGTCGTCGTGCCGGCGCCACCGCGAGACGACCCGGTTGACGGCTCGCTCGAGCGTCTCCCGGAGGTCGACGGGCTGCCGCTGGAGCTGGATCTCATGGTCCGCCATCCGCGTGGCGTCCATCATCTGGTCGACCAGGACGTTCATGCGCTCCACCGCCTGCTGGAGGATGGGAAGGACCTCGTCCATGTGCGCGTCCGACCGGGTGCCGTCAACCAGCATCGACACGTAGCCGTTGAGCAGTGTGAGCGGCGTGCGAAGCTCGTGAGAGGCCAGCATCAGGAAGCTGGTCTTGGCCCTCTCCAGCGACTCCAGCTCCGCGGCGCGCTCGGCCAGCTTCTGCTCCGCGCGCTTCCGCTGCCAGACCAGCCCGGCGGCGTGGCCGGCGCCGAGCAGGACGATGGCGTTCTCGTCGGTGAAGCCGTCCGGTCTCAGGGTGTCGTGGGCCACCACCGCCCCCAGCCGCTCGTTGCCGGCTCGCCAGGGCACGATCAGCACCCTGGACCCGGAGCGGTCGTGGCGGCGCTGGGCGAGGTGGGCGTACGGCCGGAGCTCGAGGCTGGAGAGGTCCAGCGTGCCCGAGTAGACGCGCCCCGCGAAGACGACCTGGGAGAGCGGGTCCGCGGCGCCCGGGTCGCAGGGGAGGTCGGAGGAGAAGTGCGGGGGCTGGGGACCGGAGCCCTGCATTCGGGGGCTGGCCACCAGCGTCCTCCGCTCGGGATCGTACCTGTGGAACACCACAGCGCCCGCCTGGACCAGGAGGGCAGCCCGCTCGGCGACGGCGGCCAGGAACTCGTCCATCCGCGGGTGCTCCTCGGCCAGGCGGGCGACCTCCAGGAGGAGGTGCATGCCCTTGTCGATGGCGCTCTCGATGCGGAGCCGCGCGAGCAGCGGCACGCTGTGGTCCTCCACGACCGCCACGAGAGCCACGACGGCTCCTTCCGCGTCGAGCAGGGGAGAGAGCGACCAGCTCCAGCGGAGGCGCTCGCCATCTCGCCCGGAGAGGTTGAGCTCGACGCTCTCCCGGCCCCGGGTCACGAGCAGGCGCTCGGCGACCTCGACCAGGCGGGGGTGCTGGATGCGCGACAGGTCCAGGCCCGCGACCGCGGCCTCGTGCTGCTCCGCCATCAGCTGGTTGCGATAGATCAGTGGGAAGCCGGCCCGAGCGCCGTACATCGCAACCCTGACCGGCAACTGGTCGAGGAGGTCGTACAGCAGCGGCAGGGTGCCCTCGGAGGTCCTCCCGACGTCGAGTAGTGGATAGCCTCCCATCCAAGCGACAGAATAAAGTTTCGGACGGGCGGCGACCCGCCAGCCACTGGCCCGACCCGACGTCAACCGCCGCGGTAGCCTGGGGTATGGAGGCAACCAGACCATGGCCACCGACGCGAACGTCAGGGCCGCGGACGACGTGCTCCGCGAGCTCTTCGAGGCGCCCGAGGGCGCGCCCGACCCGTATCCCCTGTACCACCGCCTGCGTGAGCTGGCGCCGGTGCATCACAGCGAACTCGACGACACGTAC
>DASYBH010000525.1:0-6036 GCA_036500885.1 Candidatus Dormiibacterota bacterium | reverse complement strand
TGATGGCACTGCCTGCCCTCGCGGCCATGCCGCTGCTCGCCATGGTGATCTCGATCGCCTACCTGGGCTTCGGCACGCCCTCGGCCGGCGACCTGCCTCAGCGCGTCGCGGCGCTGGCCGCCGGCCGGCCGCTCCGGCCCGCGGAGGTGCCGGCCGTGCTGGAGCGCGCGGTGATCGCGGTCGAGGACGAGCGCTTCCCCCAGCACCACGGGCTGGACACCATCGGCACCGCCCGGGCCCTGTGGGTGGACGCGACCGGGCTCTGCGCCTGCGAGGGCGGGTCGACGATCACCCAGCAGCTCGCGAAGACGGTGTACTTCCCCGACAGCGACCGCGTCACCCGCAAGCTCCCGGGCATGGCGGTGGCCCTGAAGATCGAGCTGCGCTACAGCAAGCCGCAGATCATGGCCGACTACCTGAGCGTCGAACGGATGGGCTACGGGCTGACCGGCGCCCGCAGCGCGGCGTGCGCGTACTTCGGACGGGACCTCGCCGACCTCAGCGGCGGCCAGGCCGCCGTGCTCGCGGGCGCGCTCCAGGCGCCGTCGCTCTACGACCCCCGCCTCCATCCGGATCGTGCCCACAGCCGCCGCGACCACGTCATCGACCGGATGGTGGAGGCCGGCTACCTCGACCCGGCGCAGGCGGCGGCGGCGAAGTCGGAGCCGGTGCTGGCCGGCGCCGCCGCGCATTCACCGGCCTGCTGAACCTGGGCCCAGGCTCCTGGAGCCTGCCGCCTGCAGTCGATTCCGGGCGCGCGTCATACTTGGGGACCAGGAACTGACCGGGCGGTGGGGCCCGAGCGTGCTGGTAAACACGAGAGGGGACTCCGAAAGAGAGGCCAAGGTCTTGCTGGACATTCCTACGTATGACGTTCTGATCGTTGGAGGCGGCCTGGCAGGCCTCCGGGCCGCGATCGCGGCCGTATCGACCGATCCCACGGTGTCCGTGGCGATGGTGTCGAAGGTGTACCCGATGCGCAGCCACACCGTGTCCGCCGAGGGCGGCGCCGCCGCGGTCCTGCGCGAGCCGGACAGCTTCGAGAGCCACGCGTTCGACACGGTGAAGGGAAGCGACTACCTGGCGGACCAGGACGTGGTCGAGGTCTTCGTGCGGGAGGCTCCTCTGGAGATCCTCCAGCTCGAGCACTGGGGCTGCCCCTGGAGCCGCGAGCCGGACGGCACCATCAGCGTCCGGCCGTTCGGCGGCATGACCACCTGGCGCACGGTGTTCGCGGCCGACAAGAGCGGCTTCCACATGCTGCACACGATCTTCCAGACGTCCCTGCAGTACCCGCAGATCCACCGCTACGACGAGTTCTTCGTCACCAGCCTCATCGCGGAGGAGGGTCGCTGCCAGGGTGTGATCGGGTTCGACATGCGCAGCGGCGCGGTCCAGTCGATCCCGGCCAAGTCGGTGGTGCTGGCGACCGGCGGCAACGGCAGGATCTTCGCCTTCACGACCAACGGCAGCATCTGCACGGGTGACGGCATGGCGCTGGCCTACCGGGCCGGCGTCGGGCTCAAGGACATGGAGTTCATCCAGTTCCACCCGACCGGCATGCCGAGCACCGGCATCCTGATCACCGAGGCGGTGCGCGGCGAGGGCGGCTACCTCTTCAACGCGGAGGGGGAGCGCTTCTGCTCCCGCTACGTGCCCAGCAAGATGGAGCTGGGGCCTCGCGACATCATCTCGCGCGCGATGACCACCGAGTTCGAGGCGGGCCGCGGCTTCACCGGTCCGTACGGCAACTACATGCACCTCGACGTCCGGCACCTGGGCCAGGAGGTGATCGACCGCAAGCTGCCGTTCATGCGCGAGCTGGGCCTCGAGTACATGGGCATCGACATCGTCAAGGACCCGATCCCGGTGCGGCCGGTCGAGCACTACATGATGGGCGGCGTCGACGCGGACATCAACGGCGCCACGCCGATGCCCGGCCTGTACGCGGCCGGCGAGTGCTCCAACGTCGGCTTCAACGGCGCCAACCGGCTCGGCTCCAACTCGCTGCCCGAGTGCCTGGTGTTCGGCGCCGCCGCCGGCCGCGCCGCGACGCGGTACGCGCGCGAGCAGACGCCGCCGACGGCCAACCCGATCGCCGGCCTGGTCCGCGACGAGGAGCGCCGGATCCGCACGAACTACCTGGAGCGCAGCGCCGGAGGGGATCGGGTCGGCGTGATTCGCGAGGACCTGCAGCGCGCGATGGACCGCAACGTCGGTGTGTTCCGCACCGAGGAGGGGCTCCAGGAGATGGCCGCCGAGCTGCCGAAGCTGCGCGAACGCCTGAACCGCGCGCAGCTCGACGACCGCAGCCAGGCGTTCAACACAGAGCTGGTCCAGGCGCTGGAGCTGGAGTGCATGCTCGACTGCGCCGATACCATGGTGGCCTCGGCGCTGGCCCGGCAGGAGTCGCGGGGCGCCCACGCGCGGCGCGACTTCCCCGAGCGAGACGACGAGCGCTACCTTGCGCACACCATGGCGTACCAGCAGCCAGGCGGGCCTCCGCGGCTGGAGTACCGCCCGGTGCGCATCACCACCTTTCAACCGAAGGCGAGGACCTACTGACAGATGGCCGCACCGAAGACGATCACGCTCTCGGTATCGCGCTTCGATCCGGAGCGCGATGAGGAGCCGCGCCTCCAGTCCTACGACGTCCCGTTCCACGATGACTGGGTCGTGCTGGACGCGCTGAACTGGATCAAGACGCACGCGGACGGCAGCGTGAACTACCGCTGGTCGTGTCGCATGGGCATCTGCGGCAGCTGCGGCATGAACGTGAACAGGCAGCCGAAGCTGGGCTGCTCCGCGTTCCTGCGCGACTACCTGCCCGGCCCGATCGTGGTGGAGCCGCTGAACAACTTCCCGGTGCTGCGCGACCTGATCATCGACATGGACAGCTTCATGGAGAAGCTGCGCTGGGTGAAGCCGTGGATCATCCGCGAGGAGACGGCGCTCAGCGCCGGTGAGCATCGCCAGACACCGGCCCAGATCGAGCAGTTCCGGCAGTTCAGCATGTGCATCAACTGCATGCTGTGCTACTCGGCCTGCCCGGTGATCCCGATCGAGCCGAGCTTCGTCGGCCCCGCCGCGATCGCGCTGGCCAGGCGCTACGACCTCGACTCCCGCGACAGGGCCGGCGAGGAGCGCCTGCGCACGATCACCGGCAACGACGCGGTGTGGGACTGCAGCTTCGTCGGCGAGTGCTCCGCCGTGTGCCCGAAGGACGTCGACCCCGCCAAGGCCATCCAGCAGACGAAGTTCGAGAGCACGATGGGGATGCTGCTGCCATGGGGCGGCACCAAGTGACCAACTCGACACGCTCGATGAACGCGGCCGTCACCCACCCCGACGGCGCGCCGGGCCCTGCCGCACGGCCGAGAACGCACCCCTACCGCCAGCCGTTCACGTGGTGGCTGCGCCGGCGCGGCTACGTGCTGTACATGATCCGCGAGCTCAGCGCGCTGCCGATCGCGGTGTGGTGGGTGCTGTTCCTCGTCGAGGTCGCCCGCCTCCGCTCCGGCCCGAGCGGGTACCAGCCCCTGGAGGGCTGGTTCGTCGCCGTCAGCGTGGTCTGCCTCGCCGCCGCCCTGTGGCACACCTACACGTTCCTGAGCCTGGCCGGCCTGATCATGCGGATCCCGCTGGGGGAGGGGAACGTTCCCGCGAAGACGATCGTCCGCGCCGCGTTCGGCGGGTTCGTCGTGCTGACGGCGGTGATCGCCGGCCTGATGATCTGGGGGGGCGCATGAGCACCAAGGAGACCACCGGCGAGGCTGGCTACGCGCCGCGGCCTGGCCCCAACCGGCTGCAGGGCCTGCTCTGGGCGGGCTTCGCCAACGCGGCGGTGCTGATCGCCCTGGTCGCGCCGGCGCACATCCTGATCCAGGGTGTGCTCGCCCCGCTGGGCCTGGCGCCCTCCTTCGACCGCAAGTACTCGACGTTCGCGTCCGCCCTCAGCGACCCGCTGGTCAAGATCTACCTGCTCGTCGTGATCGCCGCCAGCTTCTACCTGTTCGGGCATCGCACCCGCTACGTGATCCACGAGCTGGGCGTGCACGGCAAGCTCGCGGTGGGCCTGGCGATGTACGGCGTGGCGGCGGCCGGCACCGCCGTGGCGGCGTACCTGCTGTTCACGCTGCCGTAGCCCGATCCCGATGCCGGTCGAGCTGTGGCCGGCCACGACGGACGCCGCTCGGCCACCAGCCGCCGCCGGTCCAGATCAGCTTCCCGCGGCCCGCTGGCGGGACACCGGCCGGTAATGTTGGCCTCGGAGGTGCATCGGCCGATGTTGGTGATCTTTCGGACCGGGGGAGGGGACTGGGAGCGGTTTCGCACGACCCTGCGCGAGAACGAGCAGCTGATCCGCGACATGGGGTGCACGCGCATCGAGGCCTACCGCAACCGCAAGCACCCCGACGAGTGGGTGATGCTCCAGGACTGGCCTGACAAGGCCAGGTTCGACGAGTTCGCTCGCGAGCAGGGCCCGGAGCTGGACCGCCTGGCGGGCGTCCGCTGGACCGATGTCTCGACGTGGCTGGATAGCGCCCTGCAGCCAACCGGAGCGATCTCGCCGTAGAGCGTCGTCGGGCCTGGGCGGGACCGGCGCCGGCTCCGGCGATCCTACCGCCCGCGCAGCTTGCGCGCCGCCCAACGGACCGGGTCGAAGTAGAGGTCGTCCATCCGCTCCTTGAGCGGGATGATGCCGTTGTCCGTGATGTGGATGTGCTCCGGGCACACCTCCGTGCAGCACTTCGTCACGTTGCACATCCCGATGCCGGCCTCGCCCTTCAGGAGCGGGCGCCGGTCGAGCGTGTCCTTCGGATGCATCTCCAGGCCCGCGATGCGGATCATGAAGCGGGGGCCGTAGAACGCGTCAGCGCGGTCGTGGTCGCGGAGCACGTGGCAGACGTCCTGGCACAGGAAGCACTCGATGCACTTGCGGAACTCGATGACGCGGTCGACATCCTCCTGCCGCATGCGCCACGGCTCCGCGGCGTCCGCGTCCGCCCGCGACGGCGTGAACGGCGGGATGCGGCGGTTGACCTCGTAGTTCCAGCTCACGTCCGTCACCAGGTCGCGGATCACCGGGAACGTGCGCATCGGGCGGACGCTCAGCTCGGGGCCGTAGTCGGTCACCGGGCTCTTGCACATGAGACGAGGGAACCCGTTGATCTCGGCTGAGCACGAGCCGCACTTGGCCGCCTTGCAGTTCCATCGGACGGCGAGGTCCGGCGCCATGTTGGCCTGGATCCACAGCACCGCGTCGAGCACCACCATGCCCTCGCGCACCGGCACCGGGTAGGTGACCATCTCACCACCCGCGGCGTCGCCCCGGAAGACGCTCACGTCCACCGTCGTGACGCCCACAGAGCTCATCTCAGGACATCTCCTCGGGCGTGTACCTCTGGAACGACTGGTTGATGATCTCGGTCAGGGCGTAGGGGAGCGGCTCGTTCTCGACGTGCGCGACGACCATGCCGGCCTCGGAGCGCTGGACCACCATGTTGACCCGCGCGAACCCCGGATCTGGCCTGGGGTGGTCGCTCCGGGCGTGGGCGCCGCGGCTCTCCCTGCGCTCGAGCGCGCACCGAAAGAGCGCCTCGGCGTTGACCAGCATCGAGCGCAGGTCCTGGGCCGTGTGCCAGCCCGGGTTGAACGCCCGGCCGGTGGGGCCCCCGGCCCCGCACCGCTCCGCGCGCTCGCCCAGTTCCAGCACCTTACGCAGCCCCTCGCCAAGGCTCTGCCGGTCGCGGATGATCGGCGCGTGTCGCGTGCACACCTCCTGCAGCTCGGCCTGCAGCCGGTACGGGCTCTCGCCGTCAGGCCGCCGCAGCGGGTCCAGCAGGCGCGCGACGCCGTCGTCGACCTGCGCCGCATCGACGGTCACCGGGGCACGGTGCGCGGCCGCGAAGGCCCCGGCCGCGTCGCCGGCCCGCTTGCCGAAGACGAGGAGGTCGGACAGCGAGTTGCCGCCCAGCCGGTTGGCGCCGTGGAGCCCGCTCGCCACCTCACCGGCGGCGAACAGGCCGGGCACGC
>DASYBH010000524.1:0-4162 GCA_036500885.1 Candidatus Dormiibacterota bacterium | reverse complement strand
GGATTAGGGGGGCTGGAGATCGGCTGGAGCGCTGAGGCTGACCCTCGACGCCCTTCGTGCGTCTTCGTGCTCTTCGTGCCTTCGTGCTGCAGACCAATTCGGAAACATTCGTTCTAGACCTGGGCGGCTTCCTTGCCCCCGTCGAGGGCACGCCGCCACGCGACGGCCAGCACGTCGGGGCCGAAGCGTGACTTGGGGATGTACTCCGCCGCACCGCACTGCCTGGCCCAGACGCCGTCGTCCTGGTCCCAGGTCGACAGCAGCAGCACGACGACCGGGGCTCGCGACTGGGAGCGTATGCGCCGGGTCGCCTCCATGCCGTCGATCCCGGGCAGGTTGATGTCCATCAGCACGAGATCGGGCCGCAGCAGCCCGGCCGCCAGCACGGCCTCCTCCCCGCTACGCGCCTCTCCGACCGCTTCGAACCCATCGCTGGCGTCGACCACCGCCCTGGCCACCTGTCGGAAGGGGACCAGGTCGTCAACTATTAATACGCGTACAGCCACCTTGACACCGAGAGTACACGCGGACTTCTCTGATCGAAAGCCTGTCTGCACCACACGTGGTGGTGTAGGCAGCACAAGTCTATGCTGTGCGCCGGGTGGCTATACGGCTGTTGATCGGGGAGGATCACTATCTGGTCCGCGAGGGGGTCAGGCGGCTGCTGGAGTCGTCCGTGGAGGTCGACGTGGTTGCCGCCTGCAACGACCTGCCCTCGCTGGAGGCTGCCGTGCTGGAGCACCAGCCCGACGTCGTGATGACCGACATCAGGATGCCGCCGACCGACACCGACGAGGGCATCCGCCTGTCCGAGTGGCTGCGCAATGTGCGGCCGTCCACGGGCGTCGTGGTCCTGAGCCAGTACGCCGAGGCGGCCTACGCGCTCGCGCTGTTCGAGAAGGGCTCGGCTGGGCGCGCGTACCTGCTGAAGGAGCGCGTCTTCGACCTGACGCAGCTGCTGCGCGCGGTCCACGAGGTCGCGCACGGCGGCTCGGTGATCGATCCGAAGGTCGTCGAGCGCCTGGTGTCGGCCAGGTCGCGCGCTCACGAGCCGCTGCTGAACACCCTGACGCCACGGGAGCGCCAGGTGCTCGCCGAGGTCGCCGAGGGCCACAACAACGCCGGCATCGCGAGCGAGCTCTTCCTGACCGAGCGGGCGGTCGAGAAGCACATCAACTCCATCTTCTCGAAACTCGGCCTGTCCGAGGCCCAGGACGTGCATCGCCGCGTGAAGGCGGTCCTGCTCTTCCTGGCGGCCGGGGAGCCGGACCCTACTGAGGAGTAAAGAAAAGGGGGTCCCTCTTGACAATTTCTATGGGCATCGGGCCTGACGGAGGCCGATACTTGCTAGGAGAACGACTCGCACTCCACGCCGCCGGCAACCTCGGCCCGAGTGGAGCGCGGTCTGACGCCGCCGGCCCGGCGACGTTGTGTGGGGGACCGATTCGTGTACGGCAGCGATGCCGCGGCACTGCTGCAGCTCGCCGCGGTGCTGGAGGCTGTTGCGCTCGTTGCGCTGCTCGTCGCCGCCCTGGCGGGCCTGAGGGCCTCGCGACGCCAGGCGAGCCGGCTGGCGGCGATTGACTTCGTTCGCGCGACGTTTGCGACCCGGCTGGCCGAGGGCGAGCCGCTGGAGGAGCTGCTGCCCCAGGTGGTCGGCGCGCTCAGCCACGCGTTTGCGCTCGACGCGGCGGAGATCTGGCAGGTCAGCGGCGACCGCCTCGTCCTGAGCGCGTCCGAGCCCCGGCGGCAGGCCGTCATCCCCCGTCTCCCGCCCTTCGAGCACACGCTGGCCGGCGCCCCTGTGGCCGGCACCGCCTGGGTCGGCGCGTGGCTGCCGGAGATGCTCCAGGCGTGGCCGGACGGCGCGCTGCGCGTGGCGCCGGTCATCCAGGCCGACCACCTGGTGGGCCTGGTCGTCGTGGCCAGGGTCCGCGGCGGTTGGCGCCTGGCCGCCGAGGCGGACACCACGCTGGAGGAGCTGGCCAGGGAGGTCGGCCACGCCATTCACAAGGCCAGCCTCGATGCCGCCCTCCAGGAGTCGCTGGACCGGCTGCGCCACCGGACGGACGACCTCTCGGCCTCCCGCGTCCGAATCGTGCTGGCCGCGGACGCGGAGCGCCGGCGCATCGAGCGCAACCTCCACGACGGCGCCCAGCAGTACCTGGTCGCGCTCGGCGTCAAGATCCGCCTCCTCCAGCGGCTGCTGGAGCGGGACCCGCGCGGCGCCGGCGAGATCGGCGAGGAGCTGGCCGACGACATCGAGCGGGCCATCGAGGCGCTGCGGAACCTGGCCAGGGGCATCTACCCGATGCTCCTCAGCCGCGGGGGCCTGGGCCCGGCGCTGGCCGAGGCGTGCAGGCTTGCCGGCATCACGGCCCGCCTGCAGATCGGGACCCTGTCCCGGCAGTCGGCCGAGATCGAGGCGGCCGTGTACTTCTGCTGCGTGGAGGCGCTGCAGAACACGGCCCGGCACGCGGGCGCGGACGCCGAGGCGAGGGTCCGGGTGTGGGAGGAGGACGACCTGCTGCGGTTCGAGGTGCTGGACGACGGCGTCGGATTCGCGGCTCCCAGCGCCGGCGAGGGCGCCGGCCTCACCAACATGAGCGACCGGCTGGGCGCCCTCGGTGGCTCGCTGGAGGTGCGGTCGGCGCCCGGCGCCGGGACGCGTGTCGGCGGGCAGGTGCCGGTGCGGACCTCGGACGCCCGCCTCCAGGCATGATCTGCGGGTGATCTCGACCCCCGTCCTGCTCACCGTCATCGTCGTCGTCCTGGTCGTCCTGGTCCTTGCCGTGCTGCTGGTCCTGCGCGCCCGCGCCCGGGCGGCCGGCAGGCCCATGCCGCCGGCCCCGACCCGACCCACGTCGCCGACCGCCGTGATCTGTCCGTTCTGCAAGCACGTGTACGAGCCCGCCGAGTCGAGCCGCCGCTGCCCCAGCTGCGGAGCGGCCGCCCCGCGACGCTGACCGGCGCTACGCCGGCCGCACCTCGATCGGCCGCAGGCCTGCCTCGATCTCCGCCCGGCGGGCCTCCAGGAACGGCGGCAGCGCCAGGTGCTCGCCGAGCGTGTCCGCGGGCTCGTCCGCCGTGAAGCCCGGTCCGTCGGTCGCGATCTCGAAGAGCGCCCCGCCGGGCTCGCGGAAGTAGAGCGACCGGAAATAGTACCGGTCGATGACCGGCGTCACGCTCAGGCCGGCGGCCGCCACCCGCTCGCGCCACTCGCGATGCTCCTCGTCGTTGGGCGTGCGGAAGGCGACGTGGTGGACGCCGCCCACCCCCGCCTGGCCCGGCGACGGCGAGCGAGGCGCGACGACGCGAACCTGGGCTCCGGCGCCGCCTCGGCCGGTCTCGAACACCGTCACCGTGCCGGAGCCGCCAGGCAGCTCGAACGCGCCGGCCTTCCGGAAGCCGAGCAGGCGGGTCAGCACGGCGGCCGTCTGCTCGGGGTGCGCCGAGGTGATGGTCACGTCGTGGACGCCGGTGATCGCCCGCTCCGGCGGCACCGCCGCCCGGTCCCACGGATGCCCGCCGGGCACGCCGCGGTCGTCGACCAGCTCCAGCCGCTGCCCCTCGGAATCCGTCAGCGACAGCACGGTGCGCCCGTCACGCTCCTCGATCGGGCCGTGGCCGACCTCCAGGTCGTCCAGGCGCTCCTCCCACCAGGCGAGCGCGTCCGCGCCGGGCACGCGCAGCGCCACGGGGGCGATGGTGCCAGCCCCGGGAACCGCGGACGGGTTGCGCGGCCAGTCGAAGAACGTGACCTCCGTGCCCGGCGACCCGGTCTCGTCGCCGTAGAAGAGGTGGTAGGCCGACAGGTCGTCCTGGTTCACCGTCTTCTTGACCAGCCGCATCCCGAGCGTCCGGGTGTAGAAGCGGACGTTGCCGGAGGCGTCGCCGCTGATCGCGGTCACGTGGTGGATGCCGGGGATCTCGATGTCCATGAAGCTAAGCAGACCTCGTGAAGTTCTGTCCGGAATGGGTTGGGGCGTGCGATCTGGTCTGAGCAGGTCAAAGCACGGAGGCACGGAGGACACGGAGACGCACGGAGGGTGCGGTGCGGCTCCCGACGCTCCCTGCCCAGACCACGCCTGTGCGCTCTGGGCGCTCACTGCGGAACATGTTGCCGACCCTCCGTGCGTCTCCGTGATCTTCGTGCCTCCGT
>DASYBH010000523.1:0-5603 GCA_036500885.1 Candidatus Dormiibacterota bacterium | reverse complement strand
GTCCTGATCCCGCTGCTCGCCCGGACCGTCGTCCGGCACTGATCCTGGCTGAGGCCCGGGCCGATCGGCCCGGCCTCGGCACCGCCGGCCGCCGCACCGAACGACCACTCGACCGTGCCACGATCCGCCTTGCGCCGGTATCTGGCGCCGGTATCCACCGCGTACGCGCTCCCCAAGACATCGCTGCGCTGCGTCGGTGGATCCCGGCGCCGTTGTCACCCCGGCGCCGCGACGGCCAGCCCGACGTCCTCGGCGACCCGCGCCATCCGCTCGTCGTACGTCACGACCACGCCGAGGTCGGGACCCAGCGATCGGGCGCCAGCCACGTGGATGGCGTCCAGGGACCGCAGCGGCGCCGCCCTCAACTCCACCGCCGCATCCAGCAGTGTGGCGTCCAGGGCCAGCAGCGCCACCGTGCGCAGGAGGCGCCTGGCCTGGACCTCCGCCTGCTCGCCGTGCTTGCGCGCCTGGACCACCGACTCCACCTTGAGGAGGGCGGCCGAAGCACGGCGCGGCCAGCGCCGCAGGTAGCGGCGGAGGGCCGCGGACTCCGGCTCGCGCACCACGAGCTTCAGAAATGCCGAGGCATCGAGGTAGGCGACGTCAGCGGTCATAGCTGGCCCGGTCCTCCGCGAGCAGCTCGCTCAGCGGCCGGAGATCGGGTCGCGGCTCGAGGGGCGAGATGGCGAGCAGGTCGCCATCCGGCGGGGTGGCGCGACCCTCGGCCACGAGCTGGTCCAGCATGCTGCCGGCGCGCAGGGGCACGATCCGCGCGACCGGCCGGCCGTGGTCCGTGACCTCGACGGTCTCGCCAGCCATGACCCGCCTGATGACGGCGCTGGCGTTCTGCTTGAGCTCGCGGATGCCGACCTGATCCATGATCGACATTGTAGCACTTAGGCTACCGAGTAGCACTTCCACGGGCGTGCCCTGATCGAGCAGTGCATCGTTCATGGCGACAAGGGTCGAGCACCGGCGAAGAGAGCACAACCCAGCCCGTTAAGAGGCTCATCCTCGAAAGTCCGACGGAGTCCCAAGGTGGCCGGAAGCAAGCGCTTTGCCCGAGTGTCCGAGTGCATCTTCCCTAGATCACCCAGGCCCGGCCACAGACAAGAAGGCCCCCCAGACGTCCCGGATAAGAGGGGGTTCCGGAAGGGGGGCCTGCCCCCCTCGCATCTCACACGATGGCGAGCGGGTTGACCGGGCTGCCGACCCCACCCGTGATGCGCAGGGGCGCGATGACGAACGTGAACGTCCAGGCCCCCGCCGCGACGAGCGGCTCCAGGTCGACCAGTTCCAGCAGATAGACGCCCCGCTCCCTGAGCAGCGTCAGGTGCACCGGCAGGACCTCGCCCGACGCGGCCGGCACGACCTCGACCGCGAAGTTGTCGGCGCCGACCAGCACGACGCCCTGGTCGGCCAGCCAGGTGGCCGCGTCCACGTCGATGCCCGGCTCGCCCTCGTACCAGGTGCGGTCCTGCTCGTCGAACCGGGCCAGCCAGCCCGTGCGGATCAGGACCGCGTCGCCCGGCTGGAGCTGGAGGGCCGACCGTGCGAGCACGCGCTCGAGATCGTTGACGGTGATGGCGCGGCCCGCGTCCAGCTGCCGGTTGCCCGGACCCACGATGTCGATCAGGACGCCGCGACAGACGATGCCGCCGACCTTGTCGATGCCCAGCCGGCGGGCGCCGGTCGTGCTGCGGACCTCGCTGGCCGGGATGCCGTTGTACATCACCCCGTCACGCGCCACGTGGCTCAGCGCGTCGATGTGGGTGCCGCTGTGGCACGCCAGCGACAGGTGGTCGTCGGCGAACTGGAACCCGTTGGGCGCTCTCCGGGCGCCGGCCTCGAAGTCCCCTCCGTCCACCAGCATCGTGTGCAGGACCGGCGGTCGAGGCGGAACGACAGGCACCTGCCTCGCTTGGACCGGCAGACCCAGCGACAGCACCTGGCACCTCCGGGCCGCCTCGACCCCCCGCCGCACCGCCTGCGCGTCCAGCAGGTTCAGCGCCCCCCGTTCGTCGTCCTTCCCCCAGCGGCCCCAGCTTCCGCGCTCCGTCATGTCCTCGACCTCATGTCACCGAAGAGGCTATGGGTTCCGGGGGACGGTCCGCAGCGCGGGTGTCAGGGCCGGTTTCCATCCGGTGGAAACAGCCCAGCAGGATCGCGGACCAAACCGCGATCATTGGAACCTGCGGACCCCCGCACTAGACGCTCGCCACCAGCTCGCGGGGGTCAGCGCGAGGAGTGCCTCCCCAAGCAGTGAACGAAGCCCACACCGCCGGCCCGATGCTCTTCGGCTCCAACCGCGGCCTGACCAGCGCCGAGGCGGCGTCCCGGCTCGCGGGCGGCCGCCGGAACCGCGTGCGCGAGCCGCTCGTCCGCCCACTCCGCAAGTACCTTCGGGCCTCGCTGACGCAGCGCCTCGTGGTGCTGCTGCTGATCGTCGTCCTGATCTACACGATCCTGGGCGCCTTCCGCGACGCCGCGGTGATCTTCGCGGTGATCATGGTCGTGACGGCCACCGAGATCTGGACGGAGTGGCGCGCCAGACGAGCGATCGCCACGCTCTCGATCCTCTCCGCCCCGCGCGCCCTGGCCTGGCGCGACCGCCAGCTCCAGGAGGTGCCGCCTGACGAGCTCGTCCGCGACGACGTCATCCTGCTCTCCGCCGGCTCCCGCGTGCCTGCCGACGCACGCGTGCTGCAGTGCGAGGAGCTGGTCGTCGACGAGTCGCTGGTCACCGGCGAGTCTCAGCCGGTCGCGTACGCCACCGGGGACGGCGCGGCGTCCGAGCTCAAGGCCGGCACCCACGTGCTGCGCGGCCGCGCCACCGCCATCGTGACCGCGGTGGGCGATGAGTCCACGCTCGGCGTCGTCGCCGCGATGGTCGCCGAGACCAGGGCCCAGACGACGCCGCTCCAGCGCCGGATCGCCGGGCTGTCGCGCGGCCTGCTGATCGCGGCCGTCGTGGCCAGCGTGCTCGTCCCGCTCATCGGCCTCCTCCGCGGCCAGAACCTGCGCGACATGGTGCTCACGGGGCTCACTCTGGCCTTCGCCACCATCCCCGCCGAGCTGCCGATCCTGGTCGTCGCCGTCCTGGTCTTCGGGTCCATGCGCCTGGTCAAGCGGGGCGCCATCGTGCGCCGGCTCAGCGCCGCGGAGACGCTGGGCGCCACCACGCTCGTCTGCACCGACAAGACGGGCACGCTGACCGAGAACCGGATCAGCCTGACCTCGACCGTGACGGCGGCCGGCGTGATCGAGGGGCTGACCCCGGATCCCGCCCAGGTGGACCGCGTGCACCAGCTGGCCCGGCTGGCCAGCGAGCCCCCCTCCAACGGCGACTCGCGGCTGGCCGACCCCATCGACACGGCCGTATGGCGCGCCACCGAGGCCGCGTGGCCGGACCCGATCACCCGGTTCGGCTTCGACAGCGCCCGGCGCATGGCGTCCGGAGTGGTCAAGCTCGGCGACGACCTGCTGGTGGGGGTCAAGGGGGCGCCCGAGGCGGTGCTGGTCCGCGCCCACTGGTGGCGGACGGCCGAGGATGCCGCTGAGCCGCTCGGCAGCGACCTCCGCAGCCAGGTGGTGGCGGCCGCCGCCGAGATGACCGCGGGCGGCGCCCGGGTGCTGGCGGTTGCCTGCCGGACGCTGGACGGACCGGCGACGGGCGGCCCGTCCGGCATGGAGCGCAACCTGGTGTTCGAGGGCCTGCTGGCGTTCAGCGACCCGCTGCGGCCGGAGGTCGTAGACGCCGTGCGCGAGCTGCAGGGGGCCGGGGTGGCGGTCACCATGGTCACCGGCGACCAGCCCGCGACCGCGGCCGCCGTCGCCCGCGCGGCCGGCCTGGGCGGTCCGACGTTCATCGCCGCGCAGACGAAGACCTGGAGCGACGCCGAGCTGGCTGCGTACGCCGTCCGCGGCTGCGTGCTGGCGAGGGCGCGGCCCGAGGACAAGCTGCGCATCGTGCAGGCGGTCGCGGCGTCGGGCGCCGTCGTCGCCGTGACCGGCGACGGGATCAACGACGCGCCGGCCCTGGAGGCCGCCGCCATCGGGGTCGCGATGGGCCGCGGCGGCAGCGACGTCGCCCGCGAGGCCGCCGACCTGGTGCTGGCCGACGACAACTTCGCCACGCTGGCGCGGGCGACGGCCGAGGGGCGGCGGCTCTACGAGAACCTGCGCAAGGCGGTCCGCTACTACCTGGCGGTCAAGCTGGCCCTGATCGCTGTCACGTTCGTGATGGCGGTGACGGGCCTGCCGCTCCCGTTCAGCCCCGTCCAGATCGTGGTCCTGGAGCTGTTCATGGACCTGGGCGCGTCGATCGCGTTCGTCAACCAGCCGCCCGAGGGCGACGAGATGCGAAGGCGGCCTCGCGATCCCGGGGCGCGCATCCTCGACAGGCGCATGCTCGTCGCCATCGGCACCGGCGGCCTGACCCTGGCCGTGGTCACGGGGTTCGCCTACCTGCTGGCGCTCGGACCGCTGGGCGTGACCGGGGCGCGGACGCTGGCGCTGGTCTCCTGGCTGGTCGGTCACGCCGCGCTGGGCGTCGCGATGGGATGGGGACAGCGCCCGATCGAGCCTGACGACCTGCGGCGCAACCCTGCGATGCTGCTGTGGGCGGGCGCGGCGCTGGCGTTCGCGATCGCGGTGCTGACCTGGCCACCGCTCCAGGCGCTGCTGCATGCCGGCCCGGTGCCCGCGTGGACAGGCTTCCTCGCCCTGCTGCTCAGCCTGGCAGCGCCGTTCTGGATGGAGGCCGTCAAGCGGCTGCGCGCGCGGACGGCGCCACCCCGGTAGATGAGCGCTTCGATGACACGCGGCGCCCTGTCGAAAGGCGGTGACGTCCGGTCGTCGACTATCTACCCAGCCACTTCGTCTTCATAGGCCCCAACGGACACATCGGGCGGTTCGATGCCATTCGCGCCCAGGACGGTGCAGACGTGAGTCCGATGCTCGACTCCGTGCGCGATCGCCTGGGCGAACGTGCCCCAGCGAACGACGTTCTTTGCGTTGCCGCGCCAGGTCGTCACGAATGACTCCTCCGGATCTGGCGCTGACTCGAGGTAGGTCAACCAGCGGGCTGCGCTCTCAGTGGCGCGGTCGGCAAGTTCATCGAGTGACGCGATTCGGCTCTCGATCCAGGTCGGTGGATCCATGCCCGTCAGGTCACGCAGGTAGAACTGCTCGGAAGAGACGAGGTGCGTCAACGTCCTCTCGATCGAACCCAGAGTCCCTGCTGCAGTCAATTTCCGCTGCTCGGGATCAAGCGCCCGGCAGAAGCGGATGAGCCTTAGCGTCGCCCATGCGTTGTAGTCGACCACGCGTCGAAGCTGCGTCACCTGCCCATCACGAGGGTCGCGCCTCAGCATCGAACGAGCCCATCCTCGCACAAGCCGCCAACGAAGCCGATCGCCGGCTCCGGCCTTCGTCAGGGCACCGCAAGTCATTGGAAGCACTCATCTGGGTATCCTTCACAAGTGACTGCGGCGCTGGCGTTCCGGTCGGTCACGAAGCGGTTCCGGAACGGCCGGGTCGCCCTGGCCAACGTCAGCTGGTCCGTCGCCGAGGGCACCCGCACCTGCCTGCTGGGTCCCAAC
>DASYBH010000522.1:0-11494 GCA_036500885.1 Candidatus Dormiibacterota bacterium | reverse complement strand
GTGGCGGCTGCCCGGCGCCGCCTGCAGGTAGGGCGAGCAGTACAGGTGGCTGATCCCCAGCCGTTGCAGGTAGGGGACGACGCCGGCAGCGGCGTCGAAGCCGAAGTCGGGATTGAGCTGGATCCGGTACGTGGCCCGCAGCCGGGCGCCCATGGAGCGGTCGATGGGCCATACGCTACCGAAAGCTGGCGGTGACTCCGCCAGTACTCATATGCACATGCTGAACAGGTGGCTGCATATCCTGCTGGATGCGCAGCGATACCAGAAGGTGGAGGCGGAGAGGCGCCATACCTCTGTCGCCGCGATCATCCGGGACGCGATAGACCAGGTTCCCGATGAGGGTGACTGGCCGCGCCGCCGTGCCGCGCTGGAGGCGATCCTTGCCGCCGAGCCGATGCCCCTGCCGGAGGATCCTGCCGAGCTGCGCAGGGAGCTCGACGACGCGCACGATCGGTTTCGCGGTTGATCCTGCTCGACACAACCGCGGCGACGGCGCTCACTCGACCTTCCTGAGCAGTGCCAGCGACCGGCCGGCGACCGGGACCTGGCCGCCGGCGCGGTAGAAGCGCGGCAGCGGATCGGCGGTGTCGAGGATGCGCATCCAGCGCCGGCCGTACGGGCCGCGCGGCAGCGTGAACCGCAGCGACTGGTCATACGCGTTGAACAGCACGAAGAACGAGTCGTCGCGCGGCCGGCGGCCGCGGGGGTCGGGCGCGGAGATCTCCTCGCCGTTCAGGAAGACGCCGAGCGAGCGCGCGTAGCCGTTGCTCCAGTCGTCCGCCGTCATCGGGCCTCCGTCGGGTTTGAACCAGGCGATGTCGGTCAGCTCCGCGCCCTGGATCCGGCGGCCCTGGAAGAAGCGCCGGCGGCGGAAGACCGGGTGCTCCCTGCGCAGGCGGATCAAGCGGGTCACGAAGCCCATCAGCTCGTCGTCCCGGTGCTCCCAGTCGAGCCACGAGATCTCGTTGTCCTGGCAGTAGGCGTTGTTGTTGCCGCACTGGGTGCGCCCGAACTCGTCGCCGGACAGGATCATGGGCACGCCCTGGGAGAGGAGCACGGTGGCCAGGAAGTTGCGCTTCTGGCGGTCGCGCAGGGACCTGACCTCGGGATCGTCGGTGACGCCCTCGATGCCGCAGTTCCAGGACCGGTTGTGGCTCTCGCCGTCCTGGTTGTCCTCGCCGTTGGCCTCGTTGCGCTTGTGGTTGTACGAGACCAGGTCCTCGAGGGTGAAGCCGTCGTGGCAGGTGACGAAGTTGACGCTCGCGTAGGGCCGCCGGCCGTCCGCCTGGTAGAGATCGGACGACCCGGTGATGCGGAATCCGAAGTCGGCCAGGGTGGCCGGCTCGCCGCGCCAGAAGTCGCGGACCGTGTCCCGGTACTTGCCGTTCCACTCGGACCACTGCACCGGGAAGTTGCCGACCTGGTAGCCGCCCTCGCCGACGTCCCACGGCTCGGCGATCAGCTTCACCTGGGAGAGCACGGGATCCTGCTGGACCAGGTCGAAGAAGGCGGAGAGGCGGTCGACGTCGTGCAGCTCCCTGGCCAGCGTGGCCGCCAGGTCGAAGCGGAAACCGTCCACGTGCATCTCGATCACCCAGTAGCGGAGGCTGTCCATGATCAACTGGAGCACGTGCGGATGACGCATGTTGAGGCTGTTGCCGGTGCCCGTGTAGTCGCGGTAGAACCGCGCGTCCTCCGTCAGCCGGTAGTAGGCGGCGTTGTCGATGCCCCGGAAGGAGAGCATCGGGCCGAGGTGGTTGCCCTCGGCCGTGTGGTTGTAGACGACGTCGAGGATGACCTCGATCCCGGCCGAGTGCAGGGTCTTGACCATCCGCTTGAACTCCTGCACCTGCTCGCCGCGCTCCCCGCTGGAGGTGTACTCGTTGTGCGGGGCCAGGTAGCCGATGGAGTTGTAGCCCCAGTAGTTGCGCAGCCCGCGTTCGATCAGGACGTGGTCGTGGACGAACTGGTGGACCGGGAGCAGCTCGAGCGCGGTGATCCCCAGGCTCTTGAAGTGCTCGATCGCCTCGGGCGTCGCCAGCCCGGCGTACGTGCCCCGGAGGTTGGCGGGGATCGATGGATGGCGGGCGGTGAACCCCTTGACGTGGACCTCGTAGATCACGGTGTCGTGCCAGGGGATGCGCAGGCGGCGGTCGTCATCCCAGATGAACCACGGGTCGATCACGATCGACTTGGGCATGAACGGCCCGCTGTCGGTGTGGTCCGGCGCCTTGTCCAGGTCGGGATTGCCCAGCGGGTACGGGAAGATGGCGCGGTTCCAGCGCACGTTGCCCTCGATCGCCTTGGCGTAGGGGTCGAGCAGCAGCTTGGCCGGGTTGCACCGGAGGCCGCGGTTCGGGTCGTAGGGGCCGTGGACGCGGAACCCGTAGCGCTGCCCGGGCCTGACGTTCGGCACGTAGCCGTGCCAGCACAGCGCCGTCTGCTCGGGCAGATCCAGGCGGGTCTCGGCGCCGTCCTCGTCGAACAGGCAGAGCTCGACTCGGTCCGCGACCTCAGAGAAGAGCGAGAAGTTGGTTCCCGTGCCGTCGAAGCTCGCGCCCAACGGATATGGGTCACCAGGCCAGATTTCCATGTCGGCCCTTTACCCTAAGGAATCGGTGGAGTCGACCACAGCGCGCACGGCGGCGTGGGGTGTCGCTCCCGGCTACCACGACATCGGCGGACGCTGGGTGGCGGCGGAGCCCGAGAGCGTGGGGATGGTCCTGGCGGCGATGGGCGCCGGCGACGCGCAGGACCCGCCCGGGGCGCCGGTGCTCGTCGTGCACGCCGGTGAGGCGACGCCGCTGGACGGGCCGGCCGAGGTGGTCACCGAGGACGGCGCTGTCCTGACCGCAGGCGGCGCCCTGCCGGCCGACCTGCCGCTCGGGTACCACACCCTGCGCGACCTGGGCGCGGGCTCCGAGATCCGTCTGATCGTCAGCCCGGGCCGCTGCCACTCACTCGGCGAGCAGCATCTGTGGGGCTGGGCCGTCCAGCTCTATGCGGCGCGCTCCCGCCGCAGCTGGGGAATGGGCGACCTCGCCGACCTGCGCGAGCTCGCCCGGTGGGCGGCCGGGCTGGGCGCCCGGTCGCTCGTGGTCAACCCGCTCGACGCACCACTGCCGCTGGTCCCGCAGGAGGCCAGCCCCTACTACCCGTCCAGCCGCCGGTTCCGCAACCCGCTGTACATCCGCGTCGAGGAGGCGCCGGGCGCCGGTGCGCTGGGCGAGCGGCTCGCGCCGCTGGCGGCCGACGGCCGGACGCTGAACGAGCGCCGCCTCATCCAGCGGGACCTCGTCTACCGGCTCAAGATGCAGGCGCTCGCGGACCTGTTCACCGCCTTTCCCGGCAGCCCGGAGTTCGATCGCTACCGCGGCGACGAGGGTCGTGACCTGCGGGACTACGCCACCTTCTGCGCCCTCACCGAGGTCCACGGCGGGCCCTGGCAGGACTGGCCGGCCGAGCTCCGCCACCCGCGATCCGACGCCGTGTGCACATTCCGCGTCGAGCACCAGGACCGGGTCCGCTTCCACGAATGGCTGCAGTGGCTGCTCGACCGCCAGCTCGCGGCCGCGGCGCGCGAGATCGGACTGGTCCACGACCTGCCGATCGGCGCCCAGGCCGCCGGCGCGGACGCATGGGTCTGGCAGGACGTGTTCGCGCCCGGCGTCTCGATCGGCGCCCCGCCCGATCCGTTCAACCAGGCGGGGCAGGACTGGTCGGTGCCGCCGTTCGACCCGTGGCGGCTGCGGGCCGCGGGCTACGAGCCGTTCGTTCGCACGCTGCGCGCCGCCTTCCGCCACGGAGCGGGACTGCGGATCGACCACGTGATGGGCCTGTTCCGCCTGTTCTGGATCCCTGCCGGGAGCACGCCCCACGCCGGCCTCTACGTCCGCTATCCGCACGGCGACCTGCTGGACATCCTGGCCCTGGAGTCGGAGCGCGCCGGCGCCTTCGTCGTGGGCGAGGACCTGGGCACCGTGGAGGACGTGGTGCGGGACGAGATGGCGCGCCGGCGCCTGCTCTCCTACCGGCTGCTCTGGTTCGAGGAGCGCCCGCCGGCCGAGTACCCGGCCGAGTCGCTTGCGGCGCTGACCACGCACGACCTGCCCACGGTGGCGGGGATCTGGGGCGGCTCGGACCCGGACCAGTCGGTCCGCGAGCGGCTGCGGCATCACGCCGGCGTCGATGACGACGCGACCGTCGGCGAGGTCACCGAGGCAGCCTACCGCGCACTGGCCGCCAGCCCGTCGCGGGTGGTGACGGCCACCCTGGAGGACGCGCTCGGCGTGACCGAGCGGCCCAACATGCCGGGGACGACGACGGAGTGGCCGAACTGGTCGCTGGCGCTGCCGCTGACGGTCGAGGAGCTCGCGGAGGACGCGCGCCCGGCCCGCATCGCGGCCCTGTTGCAACGGTCGCCCGCCTCTCCAATTGACCCGTAAAAGAGCGCCTGGCTACCGACTGCAGTCAAGCCATCTTCACCAGTCAAGGGGCGACAAGCGTCAACCTCTCTTAACGTCTAGGAATTCCAGGGCTGAAGAGTTATCCTTCGGCAGAAGTGGGGGACAAGCACAGGCGGAACGGACGTCAGAGGGTGACGATCGATCTGCTCCGCGAACTGGCTGCCAGCCTCGATGCGCTGACCAACGCCGCCTCGCCGCACGCCGGGCTCAACCGAACCGACATGCGCGCCCTCGACATCATCAACCTGCAGCAGGGCCTCACGGCGGGTCAGCTCGCCGCGCGGCTCAAGCTGACCACAGGCGCCATCACAGGCGTCCTCGACCGCCTGGAGCGGGCAGGACACGCCCGGCGGACGCACGACCAGGAGGACCGGCGCCGGGTGGTGATCCAGCCGACGGCCGAGGCGAAGCGCTTCGGCAGCGTGGTCTTCCGCCAGCTGGGCGAGGAGCTGGACGACCTGCTCCACCGCTACTCGGAGCCCGAGCGCGAGCTGATCGAAGAGTTCCTGAGGTCGGTGACCACGCTGGTGGCCCGGAGAGCGGACGAGCTCAGCCGGTAGCGTTCCGGGAGCGCCGCGACGGGGAGTCCCGGCCGGCCGCCACCCCCCTTGCTTTTTCGCAAGAGCCTGGGGTGCCGTACATGCCGGCGTTTCCCCGACCGGGTGCTCGGCCCCCCTTGCATTTCCCGGGGAGTAGGATCGTCGTCATGATCGACGTGCGCCGCCGCATGCCAGGCACGGATCTCGACCACTGGTCCCTCCCCGAGGCCGAACGGGCCGGCCTCGGCAACGTCGGCCGCCTGCCGGTGACCGTCAAGATCCTCCTCGAGATGCTTCTCCGCGGCGCCGAGCAGGGCGCCGTGTCGGAGGTCAGCGTCCGCGCGCTGGCGAGCTGGCCGGCTCCGGCCGCTCCGGAGGCGGAGGTTTCCTACCTGCCCGCGCGCGTCCTCTTGCAGGACTTCACCGGCGTGCCCGCGGTCGTCGACCTGGCCGCCATGCGCTCGGCCATGCAGCGCGCCGGCCGGGACGCCGGCCGCATCGACCCGCGGATCCCCGTCGACCTGGTCATCGACCACTCGGTCCAGGTGGACGCCTTCGGGTCCCGGCGCGCGTACCACGACAACATCGAGCGCGAGTACGAGCGCAACGGCGAGCGGTACGCGCTGCTGCGGTGGGCCCAGCAGGCCTTCGGCAACTTCACGGTGGTGCCGCCCGGCATGGGCATCTGCCACCAGGTCAACCTGGAGCACCTGAGCCGGGTGGTCCAGGTCCGCGAGACCGACCGGGGCCGCATCGCCATCCCGGACACGCTGGTCGGCACCGACTCGCACACGACGATGGTCAACGGCCTCGGCGTGCTGGGCTGGGGCGTCGGCGGCATCGAGGCCGAGGCCGCCATGCTGGGCCAGCCGACGTACCTGGCGACCCCGGTGGTGGTCGGCGTCCGCTTCACGAACGCCCTGCCGGCGGGGGCCACGGCGACCGACCTGGTGCTCACCCTGACGGAGATGCTGCGCCGGCACGGCGTGGTGGACAAGTTCGTCGAGTTCTGCGGCGACGGGCTCTCCAGCCTGACGGTGGCGGACCGGGCGACGCTGTCCAACATGTGCCCCGAGTACGGCGCCACGTCGGCGCTGTTCCCGGTGGACGAGCAGACGCTCCGCTACCTGGAGACCACCGGGCGCGAGCGCGAGCACCGGGAGCTGGTCGAGCGGTACTGCAGGGAGCAGGGCATCTTCCGCGTGGACGGCGCGGAGCCGCCCGTGTTCAGCGAGCTGCTGGAGCTGGACCTGGCCAGCGTCGTGCCGAGCGTTGCCGGCCCCAAGCGGCCGCAGGACCGGGTGCCGCTGGCGGACGTCTGGCAGAGCTTCCACAACGTCTTCCATCCGGAGGACGAGGCGCCCGATCCGGCCGACCTGGTGCGCTTCAACGGCGAGGGCGGCGCGCAGGCCCCTGGTGGGGGCGGGGTCGCGGTGGCGGAGCGAGCGAGCGTGAGCGTGCGCGACGGCTCGGTCGTGATCGCTGCGATCACCAGCTGCACGAACACGTCGAACCCGTCGGTCATGGTGGCCGCCGGCCTGCTGGCCCGCAACGCCGTGGCCGCCGGTCTGACCGTGCCGCCGTACGTGAAGACCTCACTGGCGCCGGGCTCCCGCGTCGTGACCGACTACCTCCGGCAGGCGGGCCTGCTGGAGCCGCTGGAGAAGCTGGGGTTCTACCTGGTCGGCTACGGATGCACCACGTGCATCGGCAACTCGGGCCCGCTGGCCACCCCGGAGATCGAGGCGGAGGTCGCCAGCCAGGACCTCAGCGTCGTGGCGGTGCTGTCGGGCAACCGGAACTTCGAGGCGCGCATCCACCAGCTGGTCCGCGCCAGCTACCTCGCCTCGCCTCCGCTGGTGCTGGCCTACGCCCTGGCCGGGACGATCCGGCGCGACCTGACCGAGGATGAGCTGGGGCACGACGCGCGCACCGGCAAGCCGGTCTACCTGCGCGACCTGTGGCCCAGCTCCGAGGAGGTGGCCGAGGTCGTCCGCGAGTGCGTTCGGCAGGAGATGTTCCATCGCGAGTACGCGCGCATCTACGAGGGCGACGAGCACTGGCAGCGGATGGCGGCCCCGACCGGCGGCATCTACGCGTGGGACCCGAGCTCCACGTACGTGCAGGAGCCGCCCTACTTCGAGGGCATGGGCCCGGACGCCGAGCCGGTGCGCGACATCACCGGCGCCCGGGTGCTCGTGATGGTCGGCGACTCCGTGACGACCGACCACATCTCCCCGGCCGGCAGCATCCCGGCCAGCAGCCCGGCCGGCCAGCACCTGATCTCGAGGGGGGTCGAGAAGGTCGACTTCAACTCGTACGGCGCCCGCAGGGGCAACCACGAGGTCATGATGCGGGGCACGTTCGCCAACATCCGGCTCCGCAACGAGCTCGCCAGCAGGGAGGGGTACTGGACGCGCCACGTGCCCTCCGGCGAGGAGATGACCGTGTACGACGCGGCGGTGCGCTACCGGGCCGAGGGCGTGCCACTGGTCGTGATCGCGGGTCGCGAGTACGGAACCGGCTCGTCCCGCGACTGGGCCGCGAAGGGCCCGAACCTGCTCGGGGTCCGGGCGGTGATCGCGGAGTCCTTCGAACGCATCCACCGCTCCAACCTGGCCGGCATGGGCGTGCTGCCGCTGCAGTTCCTGGAGGGCGAGGGCCGGCGGTCGCTCGGGCTGACCGGCGAGGAGGAGCTCACGATCCGCGGCCTCGAGGCCGGCGTGCGACCGCACCAGGAGCTGGAGGTCGAGGCCCGCCGGAACGGCGAGGTGAAGCGCTTCCGCGTCGTGTCCCGGGTGCTCAACGAGACGGAGGTCGACTACCTGCGCCACGGCGGGGTGCTGACGAAGGTCCTGCGCGACCTGATGAGCTAGACGGATTTTCCGAAATTGGTCTGAAGCAGGGAGCCACGAAGAGCACGGAGACGCACGGAGGGCTTTGAGGTCAGCCTCAGCCCTCCAGCCGATCCCCAGATCCCCTATTCCTTCGTGCGTCTCCGTGTCCTTCGTGGCTCCGTGCTGCAACTCATTCAGATAATCGACCGCCCGGCCATTCACCGCCCTTTCGCCAGGGCACAGCACGTCAGCGGCAGGCCGCCCGCGAGTAACGCCCTTGCCCTGACGCGTGCCTGGCCCCATACTCCCCGGCCCATGTGGATCACTCGCATGGGCGCTGTGGGGACGCTGGCCGTCGTGCTGATGGCCTGCGGTCAGAACTCGGGGTCGGCAGAGCTGGCCAGGATGCTCCGGCTGGGCTACCGGGCCGCGGCCATCCATCACTTTCGCTACCACTCCAGCATTACCGGCGACGAGCGGTCGGCCGACGGCGGCCAGCGGCAGGACAACGCCGACACGACGGCCGACGCCGCCTGGCGGGTCGTCTCGGTCGACGCCGGTGGCCGGGCCACCATCGACCAGACGCTCTCGGGCGTGCAGCCCGCCGTGCAGGGCGCAACGGGCGCCTGGCGCTTCACCGTGGAGCCGGACGGTCTGGTGACGCCCGGCGTCGCCTCCAGGGCGATGGTGCCGGGCACGACCCAGTTCCTCGCCATCCTGCCCCAGCGGCCGGTGCGGCCCGGTGACGGCTGGACGTCGGACCTGAGCCTGCCGGGCCCGTTCGGCGCCGCACCCACCACGCTCGGGGCGCAGAGCCGCTTCGAGCGCTACACGGGCTGGCGCGGCGTGCGGGTCGCCGTGGTCAGCAGCCGGATGACGGGCCCGTTCGACGTGACCGTCACGGCCGGCCGACGGCAGATGCGCTACCGCGGCACTGTCGATTCCCGCTCCACCACGTGGCTGGACCCCGGCACGGGCCGGGCCGTCAAGGTCGACAGCACGGTGGTCAGCGACTTCACCGCGGCCGCCAGCGACGATCCGAAGAGCGTCGTCCGCTTCACCGGCACCTACCGCCTGGGGCTCGAGTCGGAGGATCGGCCGGCCCCTCAACCCGAGCCGTAGCGCTCCCACCCGGCCTGCAGCCAGTCGACGATGCCGGCGACCTTCACCCAGTCCTCGGCCCGGCACGCGGCCACGAGCTCGCGCAGGACCTCGGGGCCGATGAAGAGGAGCGCCTCGGCGCCGGACGACGCCCAGCGCGCCAGCGCGTGGTGGAGCAGGTCGTCGACCGGCACGCCGGTCATCTCGGAGAGGCGCTCGAACGTGGGTCGGGGGTCGATCAGCCGGGAGTCGGCGACGGCCCGCCGGAAGCTGGCGTGAGGATCGGCCTCGGACATGCGGTCCAGGCTATAGGCTGGCCCCAGGTCGGTCCTGCTAGCCTATGCCGAGCCCGCTCCGCATCTAGCAACGAGGTGTACGTGCAACGCCATAGCGCCCTGGACAGGGGAGCGATTTGAGCGCGGTCGCTCGCGAGGAGTCTCGGCCCGGCTTCTGCACCGACCGAGGCCGGCTGATCGTCGGTGATTGCCTGGAAGTCCTGCGTTCGACTCCGGACGACACCTTCGATCTGGTGGTCACCTCTCCGCCATACGACGGTCATTCGAAGTACGGGAACGGCGAGCGGTACGGCAGGGAGTGGTACGAGGGCTTTTTCCTCGACGTGACCAGCGAGATACTGCGCACATTGAAGCCGCACGGCAGCTTC
Source organism: Candidatus Dormiibacterota bacterium (assembly GCA_036500885.1). Lineage (GTDB taxonomy): Bacteria > Chloroflexota > Dormibacteria > Dormibacterales > Dormibacteraceae > CF-161. The sequence goes on along the minus strand of DASYBH010000522.1, from coordinate 1,887 downwards.
GTGCTCAACTACCGATCGAAGCGTCACGGCGACGAACGCGGGACCCTGCAATACGAGCTCGTGTTCCTGCTGCGACGCCAGGGTTTCTTGTTCGCCGAGGACTTCGTGTGGGGCAAGCCCTCGCCGCCTCCGGGGAGGTTCAACCGGTACCTCAAGGACGCAGTCGAATACTGCTTCCAGTTCAGCAAGTCCGAGACCTGGCAGTTCTTCCCGGAGCACTGCCTCCGTCCAGCCCGATGGGATGTTCGGGACCGCGAGCGCCGCAAGCGGCTGGCGCACAACTACGTCAGGGTCAACGAGCCGTCAGGCCAGGGCCGCAAGCGCGTCCAGGCGGGTCCGGACATGGTCCGGCCCTCAACCCTGCTGCACTTCGAGCCTGAGTTCGGCCCCAACCCTGCCGAGCATCCCGCGCGCTTTCCGCTGGAGCTGCCCAGGTTCTTCATCCAGTTGATGACGCTGCCCGGTCAGCTGGTCTTCGATCCCTTCGCCGGAACCTGTACCACGGCGGTGGCCGCCGAGCAGCTCGACCGGCGCTGGCTGGTGACTGAACTGGACGCGACATACGCCGACGTCCTGCCGGCCCGGCTGGCGAGCGGTCGCTAGCCTCACCGCCACAGGACGGCAACGACGCGATGTCAACCTCCGAGATCGAGGCCACCGTCCAGGTGATCGGGGCTGCCGGTGACTGGAACGATCGCGTCAGCCTGGTGCGTCGCGTCCCCGAGTGGTTCGGCACTGCCCGGCACGCGGAGGTGTATGCCGAGGTCGCACGGACCGTGTACGTGCCCAACCTGGCACCTGATTTCGCCTACGTTCCCGTCCGGCCAGAGTACGAGCTCAACACGGTGGAGGCCGCCTACGCTGAGGCGCACGAGGCGACCCGCGGCTTCCGGAACGTAAGCGTCGAAGAGCTCCAGCAGGCCCTTCTTTCGCACCCACGCGCGATGCTGGTCTTTCGCCTGCTGCTGGGCTACCGAGCCAGCGAGATGTCGGCGGCGACGACACTCGTTGCGGACCTCACGAACCTGCAAGCGGCCGGCGCCGCTGCGGTGACGGCGATGGAGACCGGCCGGCCGCCGAGACCCGAGGTCGCGCGCGTATTCGCCGAGGTGATCAGTCGGGCGATCACGGGTGACCTCTTTCCAGCTCCGGAGTCCACGCTTCGCAGCAAGCTCGACAAGCCGGATACCGCCCACGGCTGGGCAGGCGTCCAGAGGTTCGCGGACACCGGCGTCCCGTACGCCACGTTCCTGCACCAGAGACACTACGGCGGCGCGTTCAGACAGCTTCTGGACGCTACCAGCTCGCAGCGGGGCAACCTCCTCGAAGATGCGGTCGAGGCGCTGTTCAAGGACAGCGCCATCCGCTACATCCGCACGGGAAGCGCCAACCAGTCCGACATCGAGCGGATGTTTGGCATCACCGTTCGGCCAGCGCCTGACTTCGTGGTCTACTCGCCCTCCGGCACCAGGGAGGAGGCCAGAGCGATGCTGGAATGCAAGGGCGCCAACGACGGCGGTACGGCCCGCGACAAGGCTGCACGGTTCCGCAACCTGCGAGAGGAGGGCCGCCGGCTTGGAGGAATGCCCGTATTCGCGGTCCTGGGTGGCCTCGGCTGGACACGCACGCGTGACGCGCTCGGGCCTGTGGTGGAGGCAACGGACGGTCGTGTCTTCATGCTGCCCAACCTGGCGGAGATGCTCACGGTGGACCCCTTCCCGACCCTCACAGCCGAGGTCGCGCAGTGACCCGGACCGGCCATGAAATGCAGCTGGTGCTCGCCTCCGCGTCACCGCGGCGTGCGGCGCTGCTCAGGGCGGCCGGGTACGCCTTCGAGGTCAGACCGAGCGGCGCCGTCGAGCCCCCGCATACCGGCGGAGACCCCGC
>DASYBH010000521.1:0-17667 GCA_036500885.1 Candidatus Dormiibacterota bacterium | reverse complement strand
TCGCCCACGAGGCGCCCGTCGCCCACGAGGCGCCCGTCGGCCACCAGGCGTCCGTCGCCCACCAGGCGCCCGTCGCCCACGGGGTGCCCGTCGCCCACCAGGCGTGCGTCGCCCATGCGGTCGCCGTCGACGTCATCCAGCTGGAGCACCACGTCGTCCGACTGGAGCACCACGTCGTCCGGCTGGCGAACCAGGTAGGCGGGCCGCCGTCCGACCTCGTGGTGGACGCGCATGACCAGCTCCGCCACCATCCCCAGCGAGAGGAGCTGGACGCCGCCGGCGAGGAGGAGCACGGCGAGCGTGAGGAGCTGTCCTCCGGCGACGCCCATGCGCGGCAGCGCCTGGACAGCCAGGAGCCAGAGCAGGATGGCGCCGCCGGCCACCAGCGAGACCGACCCGATCGCGCCGAAGAGGCGCATCGGCCGGCCCGAGTAGCTGATCAGGAACTTCACGGTGGCCAGGTCGATCAGGACCCTGAACGTCCGCGAGATGCCGTACTTGGACTGCCCGCGGGCGCGGGCTCGATGGTTGACCGGCATCTCGACCACCCGGGCGCCCACCATCTGCGCGAGCGCCGGGATGAAGCGGTGCAGCTCTCCGTACAGGCGGAGATGGCGGACCACGTCGCGGCGGTAGGCCTTGAGCGTGCAGCCGTAGTCGTGGAGCACGGTCCCCGTGACCCAGGAGATGAGCCGGTTGGCGGCTCTGGAGGGCAGCTTCCGCAGCAGGAGGCCATCCTGGCGGTGGCGCCGCCAGCCGCTGACGATGTCGTAGCCCTCGTCGATCTTGGCGAGCATCCGCGGGATGTCGCCGGGGTCGTTCTGCTGATCCCCGTCCATCAGCACGATCACCCGGCCCCTGGCATGGTCGAAGCCGGCGCTGATGGCGGCGGTCTGCCCGAAGTTGCGCCGGAACTGGATGAGGCGCACCCGCTGGTCGCGCTTGCACCACTGCCTGGCCCTGACGGCGGTCCGGTCCCGACTGCCGTCGTCGACCAGCACCACCTCGCTGCTCGTGTCCAGGCCGTCGAGGACCTCGAGCAGCTCCTGCATCATGGGCCCGACGTTGTCCTCCTCGTCGTAGAGGGGGACGACCACGCTCACGTGGATGCTTGCGGCCTCGCCGGCGGCGTGGTCGCGACCGTTCAGCGACTCGAGGCGAGCCATGCGGTCTCCTCCCGGTACCAGGCGGCGAACTTCGCGATCCCGTCCTCGATCCCTGTCACCGGCTCGTACCCGAGCTCGGAGCGTGCCAGCGAGAGGTCGGCGCAGGTGAGAGGCACGTCGCCCGGCTGCGCCGGCGACTTCACGACGTGGGGGGTCCGGCCGAGGCTGGCCCCGATGAGCTCGACCAGTCGGTGCAGCGGGACCGCCTGGGAGGTGCCGAGGTTGTACACGCGATAGCCCGAGGGCCGGTCGACCGTGCGCAGCAGGCCGTCGACCACGTCGTGGACATAGGTGTAGTCGCGCTGGCTGCCGCCATCCCCGTAGATCTCGACCGGCCGCCCCTCGTCGATCAGGCGGGTGAAGCGATGGATGGCCATGTCAGGGCGCTGGCGGGGGCCGTAGACGGTGAAGAACCGCAGGCAGGTCATGGGTGTCCCGTTCAGGTGATGGAAGGCGCGGGCCAGGAGCTCACCCGCCCGCTTGGTGGCGGCGTAGGGCGACGCCGGGTCGTCGACCGCATCGGACTCCCGGAACGGGGCCCCGTCCCGGGCGCCGTAGACGGAGGAGGACGACGCGAACACGAAGTGCCCGACTCTCGCCCGGCCGGCCGCGTCGAGCAGGAGCGCCGTGCCCCGGACGTTGGTGTCGCAGTAGCCGGCCGGGTCGATCAGCGAAGGACGAACGCCGGCGCGGGCGGCGAGGTGGACGACGGTGTCGAAGGTGTCCTCCCGCAGGGCTTGCTCGACGTCCGACGCCTTCCGGATGTCGCCCTGGACCCAGCGGTAGCCGGCATGGGCGCGTGCCAGCTCCAGCTCGCGGTTGTCGAGGCCCACGACGCGGTCACCGCGCGCCAGCAGCGCCTCGACCAGGTGGCTGCCGATGAATCCGGCGGCGCCGGTCACCAGGACGTTCTTGCTCATGTGCGCACCGCTCATGCCGAGGCCGCCTCGGTCGGCGCCTCGTGCTGGTTGCTCGTCCGGCGAGGCCCACACGGGGGGCGGCCGACCGAGTGGTACTGGAACCCCAGCCGAGCCATCTCGGCGGGGTTGAGACAGTTGCGGCCGTCGACCAGCACCGGGCGCCGCATCGTCGAGCGCGCCCTGGCCCAGTCGAGCCGCACGTACTCCGGCCACTCGGTGACGACCGCCGCCGCGTCGGCGCCGAGCACGCAGCTGTAGGGGTCGGCGGCCAGCATGACCTGTGCCGGGAGGAGGGGTTCGGCCGTGCTGGACGCGCACGGGTCGTGGGCGGCCACCCTGCATCCCTGCTCGAGCAGGAGCTGGATCACGTCCAGGCTGCACGCCTCCCGCATGTCGTCAGTGCACGGCTTGAAGGCCAGGCCCAGCACGGCCACGCGGGTCCCGCGCAGCGTCCCGCCCACAGCCCGCCGGATCTTCTCGACGAACAGCGCTCGCTGCCCGTGGTTGACGTCCATCGTCGCCCGGAGGGCGGCGAAGCCGATCCCGTGCCGGTCCCCGGCTCCGATGAGGGCGCGGACGTCCTTGGGGAAGCACGAGCCCCCGAAGCCGAGGCCGGCGCGCATCCCCTGGGCCCCGATCCGGGGGTCCAGGCCCATGCCGTACGCGACCTGGGTGATGTCGGCGCCCTCCGCCTCGGCGAAGCGCGCCAGCTCGTTGACGAACGAGATCTTCAGGGCCAGGAAGGAGTTGCTGCCGTACTTGATCAGCTCGGCGCTGGTCCAGTCGGTCATGACGACCTCGGCCTGGGCGACGCAGACGACCTCCTCGACCCTCCGCATCGCCTCCCGGTCCTCGCCGCCGATCACGTGGCGCGGCGCGGCGCGCATGTCGTGCAGCGCCGAGCCCTCCCGCAGGAACTCCGGGCAGGAGACCACGGGCACGGTGAAGGGAGGGCCGTGCAGCTGTCCCTGGATGCGCCGGCCGGTGCCCGGAGGGACGGTGCTCTTGATCACCAGCACCGTCCCGGGCCTGGCGCAGGCGCGCACCTGGGCGGCCACCGCGGTGATCGCCCTGAGGTCGGGCTCGTCAGACTCGCCCGGCGGCGTCCCCACCGCCACGAACACCATGCGTGACGCGTCGAGCGCGGCCGCGAGGTCCGCGGTCACCTGGAGGAGCCCCTTCTTCGTCGCCCACTCGAGCACCGAATCCAGGCCCGGCTCGTGGACCGGCACCCGGCCCTCCTGCAGGACGAGGCGACGCTCCCTGTCGATTTCGACGAGGTCGACGGCGTGGCCGCTCGTGACCAGGTGCGCGGCCAGCGCGAGCCCCACGTAGCCACCACCGACTATGGCGACGCGGGGATCCCGCGCGAGCCGCGATCCATTGTCAGCGGAGGGAATCTCCGACTGCGAGACAGACGCTTCGAACACAGACATATCCACGCTCCAGGTTTGAGTCGGCGTGATGGACTTCTGTGGGTGGCCAGACCCTCTGTGCAAGCTAAGCGGCTCCCCCTTGTCAGTCGCCATGCATGGGAACGAATTTCAGCCGCCAGGGCGGGACGTGCCATCGTGGACAGTGCGACTACAGCAACGTGATGACTCGAGCTCCTGCATACGGAGGATGCCCGTCGCCCCCGTCCTGTCATAGCCTTGGCGAGCGTGGGTGACCGTGCGGAGCGGTTGGCGGCCCACTGACCAGACGGGCGAGGCGCACCTCGCCCCACAGCCGGAGGTTGTCGATTGTGAGCTACGCCAGAGCCGCGGGAATTCTGGGGATCACCCTGCTGATGGTGGTGGGATGTAGCTGGGGGTCGCCAAAGGACGTCACAGTCGCCACGGCGAGCCCGGGCGCGATCGTCACCGAGGCGTCAGGGCTCGGCACCGCGAGCGCGGCGGTGGACGTCAGTCTCGCCGTCGCCTTCCGCGACCAGGTCCTGGGCGTCAGCGTGGGCGTGGGCCAGCACGTGACGAGGGGACAGGACCTGCTGTCTCTGGACCCGCAGCCGCTGGTCCAGAACGCGGCAAGGCTCCGCGCCAGCATGCAGGGCATACAGGCCGATCTCGGCCACGTCATCGCCAGCCTTGCCGCCGACCAGTGGCGGGCGCCCGCCCTGGTGCCCGGCCTCCAGGCGCGACAGCAGGCGCTGCTGAGCCGCGCCGACATCACGAACCAGCTCCTTTCGATGGCCCAGAACCGGCAGAGCTCGGTGACCTCGCCCATCGACGGGGACGTGCTGGCGGTCAACGTGCGGGCGGGGCAGATCGCGGCGCCGGGGGTGACGCTGGTCGAGATCGTGGATTCCAGCCGGCTCACGGTCAGCGCGGAGCTGCCGGTGTCCGCGCAGTCGGAGATCATGCCGGGCGCCCCGGCGCAGATCACGTTCACCAACGTGCCGGGACTCACGATCACGGGAACCGTGAGCGGCGTCTCGTCAGCCGCTGTCAACAACGGCACGGGCTTCCAGGTGGTGCTGGACGCGGCCAACACCGCCGACCGGCGCGTCCACCACGGCTACCGCGCGCTGACGCACGTTCCGTACGCACACCGCGCGAACCCCGTCGTTCGCAGGATGGCGGTGCTCGACATCGAGCACGACCCCAGCATCTTCGTCGTCCAGGGCGGAACGGTCCGGCGCCGGCAGGTGCAGCTCGGCATCCGGGACGGTTCGAACGTGGAGATCACCAGCGGCGTGGCGCCCGGCGACGTGTACGTGCTCGTCGGGACCCAGTCGCTGGACACGGGTGACCGGGTCCGCATCGCCGCGGCCCGGGGCCCCATCGCGGGTCCGGCCAGTTGATCACGCGAGCCTCTCGTTCCCGGCTCCTGGGTTGGCCGCTCGGGGGGTGCCTGCTCGTGGCTTCGGGGCTGGTCCTGCCCTGGCTGGCGGTCCCTCTGGAGGCCGACCGGGGGCCCTTCTCGCTGCCGGTCGCGCTGGGCGGCCTGCCCAGCGATCCACGGCTGAGCTACGGGGTCGCCCTGGCCGCGTGCCTGAGTCTGGCGCTGCTCGCGACCGTTCGCTCCGGCGGACGCCCGAGCGCGGTCACGGCGGCGCTCGGCCTGGTCCTGCTGGGCCTGTGCCTCGCCTTCGTGTTCGCGACGGGCACCAGCGACTGGCCTCTGCTGCAGCACCTGCGCGACCAGGCCGCCGAGCGGGACGTGATCTTCCAGCAGCTCGGGTACGCGGTACCGGCCACCGAGCCTCGCCTGATGCTGGGGGCTCCGCTGACCGGCGACTGGTCGCAGCTGGCGGGAGGGCTGCGCGCGGGCTGGTTCGGTACCGGCGGCGGCGGACTGGTGCTGCTGCTCAGCGGCCTGCCCCGTCTCCCGTTCCGGCTCGGTGCGGCGGGGTGGCGTGGGCTGGTCCCGGCGGCGGCCGCCCTGCTGGCCGTGGGCGGTCTGATCGGCCTGGCCGGCCGCGGCGGCGCCGCCGCCTACCTGGCCGACCGGGGCATCCAGGCGGCGCGCGCCGGCGACTACCGGGCGGCGCGCTCGAGCCTCGCCACGGCGCACGCGCTGGACCCATCCATGGCTCGTGGCGTCCCGTACGAGCTGGCGCTGGGTCAGGCCCTCCTCGCCTCCGGCCAGAGCAGCGACCCGCTGGCCCTCCTGGCCGAGGCCGAGTCGCGCGACCAGACCGGGGACGTCGGCCGGCAGGTCGCGGAGCTGCGGGAGGCGGTCAAGCGCGATCCCGGGGACCCGGTGCTGGTCCAGGAGCTGCGGCAGGCCAGCCGGCAGCTCGCGCTGGTCCGCGGCGATGCCAGGCCGCTCCAGGCGCTCGGTCATCCCACCGCCGCCGATCGGTACACGGAGGGGCGGGTCCTCTACGACAGGGCCAGCTACGCGGAGGCGCTGGCGTGCTTCAGAACGGTGACCACCCTGACGAGAGAGCCCAACGTCGTCTCCTCCGCCTACACGTACGTCTCGCTGTCCGAGATGAAGCTGGGGGCGAGCGGCGACGCGCGCCACGACCTCGTCAGAGCGGTCGCGGTCGATACCGGATACAACAACACGCTGGCCCGCTCCCTGGCCACTGGCCTGTACGTCGCCGGCGAATGAGGAGCGTGCGAATGAACTGGCGGATCTCTGGAGGGCTGGCCCTGGTCGTCGCGACCGGCTGGCTGCTCGCAAACGGCGCCGCGGCCACCTACGGGCGCGGCAATCCGCGCGTCTACCCCGTCGACTTCGCGAGCGCGTCGTGGATCCAGGTCCCGGGCGGTGGGGCGAGCGGCTACTTCCGCCTCCCGCTCCACCTCGACAGCACGCCCGACCTGGCCACCCTGTGGATCGACGCGGACCAGGCGTACCAGGTGTACGCGAACGGAGAGCGGGTGGCCGGCAGCCCGCCGGCGATTCGCTCCGGCAGGCCGGTCATGGTGGACCCGGTCGATCTCTCGCCGAGGCTGCGCCGGGGCGCCAACGTCCTCGGCGTCCGGATCGTCAACGGTGACGACCGTCCAGCGGCGTTCCGGGCTCGCCTGACCCTCTCGTTCGGCGCCCAGCGCGTCGACGCCGTGACATCGCCCGCCACCTGGCAGGCGACCTCCGACCCCCAGCAGGTGAGCTTCCCGATCAATGCCGGGAGGTTCCTGACCTTCTCGCAGACCAGGTTCGACGCCAGCCAGTGGCCCTTCGCGGTCCAGGGCGCCGCGGGGATGCGTCAGCGGTCGTGGTCCCTGATGCCCCAGGACGTCCTCGCCGGCCCCCTGGCCGGCCAGGTGATCTCCGCCGCGGGCGCCAGCACGGACCTGGTCGCCAGCACCGTCGTGTCCGCCCCGGCCGATCCCACGACCGCCTGGCTGCGGGTGGTCAGCTCGGGGCCGTACGCCGTCGCTGTGGACGGGAGGATGATCGTCGACCAGGTCGCCGTCCCCGTCGCCGGCGGCAAGAAGCCGCGGCCGCTCGCGGCCGCGGTGCGCGTCTACGACGTCGGGCCCTTCTTCCACGGAGGCCGCAACGTGCTGTCGGTCCGCGTCCGCGGCGGCGCGCCGTCGGCGGCGATCGCGGTGGACGGCAGCGTGGACACCCCGGGCGGGACGGTCCCCATCGCGACCGGGCCGGCGTGGCACGCCGCCGGGCCTCCCCTGCCCGCCGCCGGCCAGACGCCGTCGAAGCCGGCCGTCGTGCTCGGCGGCGTCAGCGCGGTCTGGACCGACGGGGTCAGGCGCAAGACGGTGGTCCCGGACGCGACGCTGCCGGCCAGCCCCGGGGTGGGGCCGTCGTCGTGGCGGCTTCACGCGGTGTCCGGCATGGAGGCGCTGCGCCTCGTCCTGGTCGGTCTGCTGGTGGTGCTGTGGCTGGGATTCGCGACAGTGACCGCTCTGGTCGCCCGCGTGCCGCTCCGCCGCGCGCTCCTGCTGGACGCCGCCGGTCACCTGCCCGCCCTGGCGGCGCTCGAGGCCGTGGCGGGCGTCGCTCATCTCGCCAACTGGATCCCGCCCTCGCCCTACGTGCCGGTCGTGTTCTGGCTCCTGGTGACGGCGCTGGCGGCCGGCAAGGTCGCCGCGCCGCTGGCGCTCCGGTGGCCGGGCCGCTCCCCACGGCTGCCGTGGGGGCGACGACCGAGGTCCCGCGGCCTCCGGTGGCTCGGTCGCGAGCTCCCCGTGCTGGAGCTCGCCGGCGGGATGGAGCGACCGCCGGCCCGGTCCCGGCTCGCCCTCGCGGTCGCACATGAGCGCGCCCCGGCCGGGGCTGGCCCGGCATCGGCCGGGACGGGGACGGTGACCGTGCCGCCCGATGTCGGGCGGGCGCCGCGGCCGGCCGGCGCCGGCACGCTCGTCTGGCGCCAGGCCGGAAGGGCCCTGGACCGGCTGCGGTCCCGCGTCAGCTGGACCTCCCGCGCGGTCGTCGTGATCGCGGCCGGCGGCACCGCCCTGATGGCGTACCGCCTCGACTACGAGCCGGCCTCGACCGACGAGGCCGTGAGCATCCTGGTGGCCCATTCGATCCGCGCGCACCTGCTGCCCCAGCTCCCCTCCGGCGTCTTCTACTTCAAGGCGGAGCTGTACCACTACCTGCTCGCGGTCATCGGCGCCGTCGCCGGCGACGATCTCGTGGGCCTCCGACTGCTGACGGTCCTCACCTACGGGGCGACGGTGCTCGCCTTCGGCCTGCTCCTGCTCCCGATCCTGCTGCGCGGCCGGCGGCTCGCCACCGTGGCGCTGACCCTGCTCTTCGCCACCGCCCCGCAGGAGCTCCAGCAGGCGCGGGACGCGCGCATGTACCAGCAGGAGCAGCTGCTCGTCATCGTCTTCGTCTCCCTCTTCCTGCTCGCGCTGCGCGCTGCTCGGGCCGAGCGCGGCCCGGGGCATGGGTCGCCGGCCGCCGGACTCCTTCGCGCGGTGCCCGAGCACTGGTTGGTGCCGCTGAGCGCCGTCGCGCTGGTCGCCATGTACCTGTCCCACGAGGAGACATTCATCCTGCTGCCGGCCATCCCGGTGGTCCTCGTCGCCGGCCTCGGGCTGCGCTGGCTGCGCGACCGGCGGTGGCTTGTCTGGGGGATCCCCGCCCTGCTGGTGGTCGCCGCCCAGTACGGGCTCACGATCGTCGTCAGGAGACCGGCGCTCGGCCTGGACCACAGCAACGTCCCGTACATCCACTACGACCCCAGCCAGATCTACTACTACCTCAGCCACTACTTCCTCGCGGTCCCGGCGGGCAGCGGCGGCGTCCCGGTCGGGAGCGGGGACGGCAGCCTCTATGTGCTGAGCGGCCTGGCCGTCCTCGCCGCTGTGGTGGGGGCGGTGCGGCGCGACTTCGACCGCTTCCATCTCTCGAGCTTCATCTGGCTCCCCGTGCTGGTGCTGAGCACCGTCTTCAGCGCCAGGGCCGAGCGCTACATCTTCGTCCTCCTGCCGATGCTCTTCGCGCTGGCCGGGCTGGGAGCGCTCGACGTCGCGGGCTGGCTGCGGCGGCTGCTGACCGCGCCCTCCGGCGGGCCCCGCGAGCTCAGGGTGGTCGCGTTGCTGGTCCTGGCCGCCGCGGCGCCCGGCCTCGTCTGGGTCGGCTCGTCGCTCCCCGCCCGTGTGCAGCAGTACGGCGTGGCGGCCTCCCGCCTGGCCGGCGTCCAGTACGACCGGCGCCAGACCGACTACGACCTGGCCGCGGCGTACCTGAGGGCGCACGAGCTGCCCGGGGACATCTTCATCACGCTGGGCTCGGTCAACGTCGCCGCCTACTACGTGGGCCGCGCACCGGACATGGTCATCCAGCCCCACTCCAACCGGCTGCTGTACCTGATCGAGAAGAACGGCATCGTGGTCGAGGACTACTACGGCCGGCCGGCGATCCTGACTGCCGACGACCTGCAGCAGGTGCTCGCGGCGCATCGCCGGATCTGGCTGATGACCGACCAGGGGCCCTACCTGAACAGCGTGCCCGAGAGCATGACGGCGCTGATCCGGGGCCAGTTCGTGCAGGTCGCCGCGGGAACCGAGGCCGCCCTGTACTTCAGGGGAGGCTGATTGGTGAGGCGCAAGGGGGCGGGCACCCCTCTTGGCAGAACCATTGCTCACAGCGGCTCTGGGATCTCTCCCGGAGCCGTTCGTCAAGGAGGTCCATGTTGTACGTCGTCGTTGCGCTCATGATCGTGTCGCTCGTCGCCGCCGCCTGTCAGACGGGGACGGCGAGGCCGTCCTCGTCACGGCCCCAGCCGACGCACCAGGCCACATCACAGCCGGCACAGCAACCGGGTCCCACGGGGCCCACGCCCGCGGCCGGCGCTGCCGCTCAGGACCCGGCGACCGCGGCCCGGATCCGGGACATCCTGCAGACCATGCACACCCACGCCTTCAACCCCCAGGCCCCTGCCCCGAAGGGGTCCACCCGAAGCGGGGGGCTGTTCATCAACTGGCGAGGGACCTGGGACGGCGATCTGAAGACGGCGTCCAGCAACACCAACGTCCAGTCCAGCGCCCTCTCGGACTCGGAGGCCGGGAGCAATCCTCGCCACGATCCGCTCACCGACCTCGTCTACCTGCGCAACCTCTACGCCTACCGGGCGAGACACCCGGACGACCGGGCGTACGCCAACGACATCGCTCGCATGGAGCCGATCGTCAAGGACGAGTTCGCGGCGTCGACCTACTACCGCTGCTGGGTCTACTTCCACCTCCGCGACCTCGATCGCACCGGCCCGGGCCAGGGCTGGGACGCGATCGCGAGCCACTTCGCGGACGGCGTCTACCGGCGCTTCTACGACGCCCAGGCGGGCACCATCGTCGAGTCGGGCGGCGGCACCTACCGGACCGATTTCGCGGCCGAGTGCGGGGCGATGCTGATCGACGCCGGCCACCGGCAGGGCAACGCCGCGTGGACGCAGGCGGGCGCCTCGACCCTGTCACACCTGCTCCAGCAGGCCCGGAACCCGACCACCCACCTCTTCCCCCTGCGCATGCAGCTGGGCCAGCCGCGCGACGCCGTCGTCCAGGCTCAGCTGAAGGTGGGGGAGGAGGCGCAGCTGCTCGACTCCTACCTTCTCGCCTACGACGTGACCTCGGACGCCCGCTACCTCGAGGCGGCCATCCAGGGGACCCAGAGCCTCTACGATCCCGCCACCGGCCTCCTGGACAAGACCGGCGGCGGCTTCTTCTTCTCGATCGACGCTGGCGGACAGAACCTCCAGAGCTCGTACAAGGAGACCCGGCAGGCCTGGATGGTGCCCCTCCTCGCGCATCTCAACCGCGTGGGAGCCGTCGGCCAGTGGGCGGACCTCGAGCGGGCGATGGCCGGCGTCGTGCGCGACAGGCTGTGGCAGCCCAGCATCGGCGGCTACCCCTACCGCGAGTCGCCCGGCTTCACCCTGTACCAGACGTCCGGCGGGCGGGGCCACACGCCCGTGACAGAGAATTTCGCCTCCTCGGAGGCGATGGGCATCGCCTACGAGGCCCTCGACGCGGCGACGTAGGCCCTCCCCACGCTGGCGCACCTGGCGGCCGCCCCACCCCGCGGTGGGGCGGCCGCCCTCATTTCCGTTGACTGGAGCACGAAGCCGCTCAGCCGCCCTCGGCGGCCCTGACCAGGTCGTACTGGTTGGCGAGGACCGTCGCCTCCAGCTTGGAGTGGACCTCGAGCTTGGAGAGCACGCGCTGCACGTGGCTCCGCACCGTGGTCACGCTGACATGCATCCTGGCGGCGATCGTCCGATTGTCCAGACCGTGCGTCACCAGCTCCAGCACCTCCAGCTCCCGACGGGTCAGGCGCCGCAGCACGTCCCCGCGCTGCCGGTCCCTCGTGAGCTGCATCCTCTGGCGCTGAATGATCCTGCGCAGCACCGTGGAGGAGAGCAGCACCTCGCCGGTCGCGGCGCGGCTGAGGGTGGTCACCAGGGCCTCGAAGCCGTCGAGCCGCAGCATCACCAGGCCTGACACGCCGGCGGACACCGTGGTGTACAGGTTCTCGTCGTTCCCGTCCGACACCATGGCGACGACCGGGATCTCGGGGTGGTGGGCCAGGATCTGCTCGGACAGGGTCCCCGCTGAGCGAGAGAAGTGCTCGTGCACCAGGATGACGTCCGGCGCCGTCCCGGCCAGGAGCAGCCGGCTGACGTCCGCCTGACTTCCTGCCACGCCGACCACTCTGAATCCCGCCGTCGCCGCCAGCGCGCGGTGCAGGGCTTCCGCCACCGCGATGAGATCGTCCACGATCAGGACGTTGATTGCGACCGGTACGCTTCCGTTGCCATCGCTGGAGACGCCCTCGTCCCCGCGATGGTCAAGATCGAGTCTCGGAGCCATGAGACCATAGAAACAACGGGGTGCGCCGCGAAAGCGCTACCGGATCGCTACAGGATCGCTACGCGGAGCGGGAGCCGCGCGGTCGCCATCCCCGGAAAGGAGGAAGGCCAGCCGCACGTTGCGGCCGGCCCTCGGGGCAGGGGGAGGTTGGTTGCTAATGGGGGATCGCTACGGCGGCCCGGTCGAGCCAGGCGCCGCGTGCTGCCCAGCGCCAGCAGGCCGAGGAGCACGAGGGCTCGCGTGGCCGCGACGTGGACAGTGCGTGTCTTCTCAGATCAGCGGTGGAGTCGTTGACGTAACCCTGGGTATCGCAACGTGGGGTATATGGGAACTATGAGGAACATTGGGGGGAGTGTGGGGGGTCCCAACCGTGGGCGGTGTTCCACCCGTGGCTGTTCCGGGAGCATGGGAGGTTCCAACCGTGGGCGGTGTTCCACCCGTGGCTGTTCCGGGGGTATGGGGGGTTCCAGCCTTGGGCGGTGTTCCACCCGTGGCTGTTCCGACCTTACCCTTGGGCGCCGGCGGCCCACCCTTCGGCGTTCCGCTCCTGTCGCCCTCGCTGTCGCAGTGGCTGCTCGGGGATCCCGTCAGGCGGTCGTCGGCGTCGTTGTCGCCGTCGCAGCTGCCAACGCCGAGGACGAAGTCGTGGAAGAGGATGGGGTCGGCCTGGGTCGCGGCGAAGAAGCCCGTGGCGCTCGGGTACCAGCTGGTGAAGCCGTCCGGATAGGTGTTGGTGGTGCGCGCCTGGACGCGACCTGTCGCATCGACGACGACCTGCGCCGTCTCCGACCGGCATGCGCTGCCACCGTTGCAGGGGACGCTGTTCCTCGCCGCCTGGGCGGCGGCCTGGCCGATGTTGTAGGTCGCCGACCCGGTGGTGGGGACGGGCAGGCTGAACGAGACGCACCCGACCGTTGTGACGGTGCAGCTCCCGGTCGGCGCCGGGCAAGGGCTGCTGCCGACGGGGGCCGGGCGCATGCCGGGGCCCGGGCCGACGACGAAGGAGACGCCGGGGCCAGCCACCGTCTGGGACGCCCCGCCCAGTGCATGGCGGCACGAGTCCATCGTCTGGATCCACAGCGTCTGGGTCGTCGGCGCGGCGGCCGCCGACGTGGCGCCGAACACTGTGGCTGCTGTCGCCAGCAGCACCGCGGACAGGGACACGAAGAGTCGAGTCATGGTCAGCTCTCCCATGTGGTAAGTGATAGGAAGAGGTTGCCAACCAGAGCGGTCTGAGTCATCGTGCAGATGAACGAATTCCACTCATCGCGCTGGGAAGCGCATCGCTACGATGTCGGAAGGGTGGTTGGCCGGGACCGGCGTTGATGCCGGTCCGGGACACGTCGGGACCCATGGCCGCTCTGCCCATCTCGTCGCAGCGAAGGTCGGTCGAAGACTTGTCTCATGACGGTACGGCGCGAACGCGATGCACTGCGTGACGCACGCGCATCACTGAAACGCCCGGCCACCGCGCGGACGCCCGGTCCCGTGGAGCTCTCGCTCCTCGGCTGCTTCGCGATCACGGTGGACGGGCGCTCGCTAGCCGTGCCCATGGTGTCGCAGCGGATCCTCGCGCTCCTCGCCATTCGCGATCAGCCGCTCCACCGCCAGTACGTGGCCGGCGTCCTGTGGCCCGACTACCCGGAGGGTCGGGCGGTCGCCAACCTGCGCACCGCGCTCAGCCGCCTGCCGCTGGGTGGGGGAGCGCTCGTCACCGCGAGCGGGCAGCGGCTCGTGCTCTCGAGCGACGTTGCCGTCGATCTCCGCGAGACGCGCGCGCTGATACGCCGGGTGCTCGACCAGGGCGACGACGTCCTGGGCCTGGACCGGGTGATCGACCGGCTCATGGTCGACCTGCTCCCCGGCTGGTACGACGAGTGGATCCTCTTCGAGCAGGACCGCTACCGCGAGGTGCGCCTGCACGCGCTGGAGGCGCTCTGCGTGCGGCTGGTCGAGGTGGGCCGGACGCCCTTCGCGGTCGAGGTCGGCCTGGCCGCGGTCGCCGGCGACCCGCTTCGGGAGAGCGCGCAGCAGGCGCTCATGAACGCCTACCTCGCGGCCGGCAACCGCGCGGCGGCGGTGCGCGAGTTCGAGCGCTTCCGAACGATGCTGCGGCGGGAGCTCGGCCTGGAGCCGTCGGCATCCCTTGCCGGCATGATCCGCCAGGCCGTCCTTGGCTGAGAGGGGGCGCGCGCAGGCCCCGGCTGACGGCGCCCGCGCACACCAGCCTCCAGGGGGGCTCGGCGACCGCGCCCTGGAGCCCTTTTCGTCACGGTGGCAGATGCAAACTGGCGTGTCCGATCGGCGTGGGCCTACACTCGCGCCGAGTTGTAGTGCATCGGCTGCGGAATCGGACAGGGGACATCAATGGGTTGGCAGGAGACTGCGCGCCGTCGTCGTTCGCGCACCACGACGCGGCTGGACCCTGTCCGAGACCTCGGCGCAACAAAGCACAGCCGCACGCTCAGAACCTCGCATCGAGCCATGTGTCGCGCACGACTTCCACGCTGGCAGCGCCTGTTGGTCGTTCGGCGCGAAGACGTCAGCCGGAGGACATCGTTGTACATTGTGATGGTTTCTGCGGAGTGTGCCCCTGTCGCCAAGGCAGGCGGCCTCGGGGACATGGTCATGGGCCTGAGCCGAGAGCTCGCGGTTCGTGGACATTCGGTCGAGATCGTCCTGCCCAAGTACGAACGGATGAGGTACCAGGACATCTGGGACCTGCAGGTGGCGTATGCGGACCTGTGGGTGCCCTGGCATGGCTCTGCCATCAACACCACGGTCTGGTTCGGCCACGTGCATGGCCGGAAGTGCTACTTCGTCGAGCCCCACTCGCAGCACGGATTCTTCCAGCGCGACCGTCTGTACGGGTATCCCGACGATGCCGAGCGCTTCGCCTTCTTCTGCAAGGCGACCCTGGAGTTCCTGCTCCACGCCTCCAAGCGTCCCGAGGTGATCCACTGCCACGACTGGCAGACGGGCCTGGTGCCCGTCCTGCTCTGCGAGCAGTACCGCGGCCAGATGGAGCACCAGCGGGTGTGCTACACGATTCACAACTTTCGGCATCAGGGCGTCACCGGCAGGCAGGTGCTGGCGGCGACCGGGCTGGGACGGCCCGAGCACTTCCTTCATCCCGACCGGCTCGGGGACAACGCGACCCCCGGTGCCCTGAACATGATGAAGGGTGGCATCGTCTATTCGAACTTCGTGACCACGGTCTCGCCGCACCACGCCGGAGAGGTGCGGTTCACCGACCAGGGCCACTGCCTGAACAGCACCCTGGACGTGCACCAGGCGAAGTTCGGCGGCATCCTGAACGGCGTCTGCTACGACACGTGGAACCCCGAGATCGACTGGTTGATCCCGGCCAGGTACTCGGTGAGCTCGCTGGACGTCAAGTACGCGAACAAGGAGGTGCTCCGGGAGCGGTTCTGGCTCCGGAAGACCTTCAGCCCCATCATCGGCTTCGTCGGGCGCATCGACGAGCAGAAGGGCATGCACCTCGTCCACCACGCGATCCTCTACGCGCTCTCCAACGGCGCCCAGTTCGTCCTGCTGGGCGAGGCGGGCCACAATCCCGGGATCAACCGCCAGTTCTGGAACCTGAAGCACCAGCTCAACGAGAACCCCGACTGCCACCTGGAGATCGGCTACAGCGAGGAGCTGTGCCACCTGGTGTACGCGGGCGTCGACCTGCTCGTGGTGCCGAGCCTCTTCGAGCCGTGCGGTCTGGCCCCGATGATCGCTCTCAGGTACGGGACGGTACCGGTCGTGCGCGCGATCGGCGGTATGGTCGACACGGTATGCGACCGGGACTTCTCGATGCGTCCGGAGCACGAGCGAAACGGCTATGTGTTCCACCAGGCGGACACCCAGGCGCTCGAGTCCGCGCTGTGGAGGGCGCTGGGCCTGTGGAACTCCTACCCGTGTGAGTTTCGCACGCTGATGTCCAACGGCATGCGGCAGGACTTCTCCTGGGCCCGGCCCGGACATGACTACGTGAACGTCTACGAGCACATTCGCCACAAGTGATCGTCGGAGATGAGTCCATGAGCACTCTCAACGAGTACGTCGACGGCCTGCCCAACATCTGCGGACGGGAGCCGCTGCTCCAGGAGACGATCGAGGCCGGTCGGGATCGCCCGGTCTTCCCCGGAGGCATCGACCTCCGGTCCATCGACAGCGCGTGCGCCATCGCCCTGCACATGCACCAGCCGCTCATCCCCGCCGGAGGCGACGACATGCGCTTCGCCGAGGTCATCGGCAACCTGCAGTGGATGATGGAGCACCAGGGGATCGGGGACAACCACAACGCCTCGGTGTTCCACTGGTGCTACAAGCGGATGGGCGAGTTCGTCCCCCAGCTTCTCGACGAGGGGTTCCAGCCGAGGGTGATGCTGGACTATTCCGGCACGCTGCTGCACGGGCTGCGCAAGATGGGCCTGAACGACGTCTTCGACGCGCTGGGGCGCATCACCTGCGACCCCCGTGACCGGCGGGCCGTGGAGTGGCTGGGCTCCACCTGGGGACATGCCGTCGCCCCGTCCACCCCGGTGCAGGACTTCGGGCTGCACGTGCGCGCCTGGCAGCATCACTTCGGGGCCATATTCGGGCTGGAGGCGCTGGCCCGGGTGCGCGGCTTCTCGCCCGCGGAGATGGCCCTGCCCAACCACCCCGATGTCGCATACGAATTCGTGCGCACGCTGAAGGACTGCGGCTACCGATGGGTCCTCGTGCAGGAGCACACTGTCGAGGAGCCAGACGGCCAGGGGGTGCGGCGGCCCCACCTTCCGCACCGCCTGGTCTGCACCAACGCCCAGGGGGAGAGCGTCAGCATCATCGCGATCGTCAAGACCCAGGGCAGCGACACGAAGCTGGTCGCCCAGATGCAGCCCTACTACGAGGCACGGAGCATGGGGCCGGTGGAGCTGGCCGGACACCAGGTCCCCCCGCTGGTCACGCAGATCGCCGATGGCGAGAACGGGGGGGTGATGATGAACGAGTTCCCGGCCAAGTACTTCGAGGTGGTCCGGGAATCCTCCGGCTCCCGCACGCGGATGGTCACCGTCACCGAGTACCTGGAGCAGCTGTTCGGGCTGGGCGTTCGCGAGGAGGACCTGCCGCCCGTCCAGCCCCTGCTCCAGCACCGGGTCTGGGCGCGCTGCCGCCCGGGCGACGGCAGGGAGCGGCTCGACAAGGTCATCGAAGAACTGGGCCGGGAGGACGGGCGCTTCACCATGGAGGGCGGCAGCTGGACCAACGACATCTCCTGGGTGAGCGGCTACGACAATGTGCTGATCCCCATGGAGCGGGCCAGCTCACTGTTCCACGAACGGGTCCTGGCCGCGAAGGTCCCCACCGGTGAGGCCCGCTACCGCCGCGCCCTCTTCCACCTGCTCGCGTCTGAGACCAGCTGCTATCGCTACTGGGGCCAGGGCACCTGGACCGACTACGGCGCCGAGCTGGCCCGGCGAGCGACGGAGGTGGTGACCTCGGAGTTCTGAGCGGGCTGACGAGAGCGGGGCCAAGGGCCACTGGTCACGAACCGACCCTGGCCGGCGCTACCCTCTTCCCGTGGCGATCACCGATGTCCCCGGCGTCCGCGTCGGCCACTGGACCGATGCCGGAGCTCGCACCGGCTGCACGGTCGTACTCCTGCCCGACGCCGGCGCGGTGGCCGGCGTGGACGTTCGCGGGCCGGCGCCCGGCACGCGCGAGACGGACCTGCTGCGGCCGGGCCGGGTCGTCGAGCGCGTTCACGCGATCTGCCTCTGCGGCGGTTCGGCCTTCGGGTTGGGGGCGGACGACGGCGTGATGCGCTTCCTGCGGGAGCGGGACGTCGGGCTG
>DASYBH010000520.1:0-1653 GCA_036500885.1 Candidatus Dormiibacterota bacterium | reverse complement strand
CGGGTCGCGGCGCTCGTCCTGATTCGCGCCGGCACGGTGATCGTAACCTGCCGGCACCGGACCTGCGCTCTGCGAACACGCGCCCTCCCCCCCTGACCCCCCGGGGGGTCAGGGGGGGCAAGTCGTCTTCCTCTACGCCGTTTACGCCGTCGCCGCCCGATCCGGCTCCTGGATCGCGACGAAGGTCAGCTCGTCGCCGGCGACGTCCACCTCGACCGTGTCGCCCTCGCCGAACTCACCCTTCAGGAGCCGCATCGCGAGCTGGTCCTGCACCAGCCGCTGGATCGTCCGCTTGATGGGACGCGCGCCGTACACCGGGTCCCAGCCGCGCTCGGCCAGCAGGGTGCGCGCCGCGTCCGACAGGACCAGGCCGATCTTGCGCTCGGCCAACCGCTGCTCCAGCCGCTTCACCTGGATGTCAACGATCGCTCCCAGCTGCTCCCTCGTCAGTGGGCGGAACACGATCACCTCGTCGACGCGGTTCAGGAACTCGGGACGGAAGTGGTCGCGGAGCGCCGCCATCGCGGCCTCGCGAACGTCCGACCATGGCCTCCGCTCGGCCAGCTCCGTGATGAGCTGACTGCCGAGGTTCGACGTCATGATCAGCACCGTGTTGCGGAAGTCGACAGTCCGGCCCTGGCCGTCGGTCAGCCGCCCGTCGTCCAGCAGCTGCAGCAGCACGTTGAACACGTCGGGGTGCGCCTTCTCGATCTCGTCGAGCAACACCACGGCGTACGGCCGCCTGCGGACCGCCTCGGTGAGCTGGCCACCCTCGTCGTAGCCGACGTAGCCGGGCGGAGCGCCGAGCATTCGGGCGACCGTGTGCTTCTCCTGGTACTCGGACATGTCGAGCCGGATCATGGCCTGCTCGTCGTCGAACAGGAACTCGGCCAGCGCCCGCGCCAGCTCGGTCTTGCCGACGCCCGTCGGACCCAGGAAGATGAACGAGCCGACGGGGCGGTTCGGATCCGCCAGCCCCGAGCGTGAGCGGCGCACGGCGTTGGCCACCGCCTCCACCGCCTCGTCCTGGCCGATCACCCGCGCGTGCAGGCCGGCCTCCATCTGCACCAGCTTCTGGATCTCACCCTCCATCAGGCGGGAGACCGGGATGCCGGTCCACTTGCCGACGATCGCCGCGATGTCCTCCTCGTCGACCTCCTCCTTGAGGAGTGCGCCCGCCGTCTGCGTCTCACCAAGCCTGGCGTTGGCCTGCTGCAGCTCCTGCTCGATCTTCACCGCCTCGCCGTACCTGAGACGCGCCGCACCCTCGAAGTCGGCCGCGCGCTCGGCCCTCTCCGCCTCGTGGCGGACCTCCTCGGCGCGCGCCTTGAGCTCGCGGATGTGGCCGATGACCTCCTTCTCGCGCTCCCAGCGCGCGCGCAGCGCGCTGCGCTGCTCGCTCAGCTCGGCCAGGTGCCGCTCCAGGGCGGTCAGCCGCTCGCTGGAGCGTGCGTCATCCTCCTTCTTCAGCGCCTGGCGCTCGATCTCCAGCTGACGGATCTGGCGCTCCAGCTCGTCCAGCTCGACCGGCATCGAGTCGATCTCCATGCGCAGCCGGGCCGCCGCCTCGTCCACCAGGTCGATCGCCTTGTCGGGCAGGAAGCGGTCGGTGATGTAGCGGTTGGAGAGCACCGCCGCGGCCACCAGCGCCGA
>DASYBH010000519.1:0-7737 GCA_036500885.1 Candidatus Dormiibacterota bacterium | reverse complement strand
TTCGCCGCGTAGCCGGCGAAGGCCACCTTGCCGGGGGCGTTGTCGCCGCCGCCGTCCGCCATGATGAACCCGGTCTCGCTGGGGGACGTGAACTTGACCGCCTCGAGGTTCGCCAGGGCGTTCAGCGGCTTGTCGAGCGCTATCGACACGTCCCTGCGCTTCGCCTGGCCCTGCGGAGGATAGATGTAGACCAGGATCGGGGCGACGATCGCCACGACGGTCGCCGTGAGCAGACCGGCGAGGTACCAGACGATGAAGTTGCGCCGGGTGATCGGGCGGCTCGGCCCGTCGGCGTCGGAGCGGGGTTGCACTTCGCTTGCGATGGCTCTCTTGACTCCCAACAGGGTGCTTTGGCTACCGGCCGAAATCTACCACAGCACACGAGTCGACTCGGGGGGGGTCGGGCGGGTCCCGCGCCGGGTACGATTTGCCGGGCTTGCAAGACGTTCCCGCAGATGGGGCGCCGCCGCCCCGCCAGGCCGCTGGAGTGGGTTCGCGGGCGCTCCGCAACACCGTCCTCATCCTGACCGCCAGGATCATCTCCCGCCTGCTGGCGCTCGGGTCCGTCGTCGTCATGATCCGGCACCTGGAGCCGGCCGGCCTGGGCGTCTTCCAGGACGTGGTCAACCAGGCGGGGCTCGCCACGGTCTTCCTGGACGCGGGCTTCAACACCCTGTTCCAGCGGGAGGCGGCCAGGCGGCCCGCCCTGCTCAGCCACTACCTCAGCCGCCTGGTCACGGGCCGGGTGGGCTTCGCCCTGCTCGCGCTGGGGGCGTTCGCCGGGGTCCTGGCCTGGCGGGGCCAGCTCCAGTACCTCCTGCCCGCCTACCTGGCGATGGTCCTGGCCTCGTACTCGAACCTGCTGCGCGGCGCCCTGTACGCCATCCAGCGGCTGCGCTTCGAGGCGGCGGCCATCGTCCTGGAGAGCGTGCTCCTGCTCGGCCTGGTCGTCTACGGTGTGGCGACGGGTCGGGGTGTCACCTTCTTCCTCTACGCGTACGCGGCGAGCTACGGCTTCTCGTGCGTCTACTTCGCGATCGTGCTGACCGTGCGCGGGCTCGCCCGGATCCGGCCGGCCCTCGACCTCGTGTTCGTCGTGAACTGGCTGGTCAAGGGCCTGCCCTTCGCCGCGACGTTCGTCATCACGACCATCTACTTCAAGATCGACGTCCCGATCCTGGCGCTCTTCCGCGGCCACTACGAGACCGGCCTGTACACCGCCGCCTACAAGCCGTTCGAGGCGCTGCTGTTCCTCCCGGTGAGCATGCTGAACGTGGTGTTCCCGATCCTGGCGGTCGCGCGGCGCGGCGCCGGCGACGGCCACCTGGCCTCCGCGGTCAACCGCTTCTACAAGGGCCTGCTCGCGCTGGGCTGCCCGATCGGGGTGGGCACCTTCGTGCTGGCCGGGCCGCTGCTCCTGCTCTATTCCTCGGCCTACGCGCAGTCGGCCGGGGCGCTGCGCATCCTGGCGCTCGGCATCCCGTTCATGTTCATCCCCAGCGCCTTCATCGGGGCGCTGAACGCGATCGACCGGCAGCTCACGTTCACGTGGGCGGCGCTGGTCTCGATGGTGGTCAACATCGCCCTCAACCTGGTGCTGATCCCGCCCTTCGGTTACCTGGGCGCGAGCTGGGCCACCATCCTGACGGAGGTGGTCCTCTGCGCCATGGGCTGGTACCTCACGGCGCGCCACCTGACCGCCGTCCCGGTCGTCTCGCTGAGCTGGCGCATCCTGCTGGCCAGCCTCGTCATGGGCGTGGCGCTCTACCCGCTCCGCGAGGTGCACGGGCCGATGGTCGTGGTGGCGGTCCTGGCCGGCGCCGTGGTCTACGCCGGCGTGCTGCTCCTGGTCCGCGCGGCGGACCCGGAGGAGCTTCGGCTCCTCCGCCGGGCGGTTCGACTCTAAGGGGGCCCGCCCCCCCTTGCCTCTCGAGGAGAGCGCCCGTCGCAGGAACGGTCCGGAGCGGTACCATCGCTGGACGGAACGGTGATCGCGATGGAACAACGCCGCCGCGCGACCCTTATTACTAACAGACAGAAAGTTGGAGTTCCACCTCACCAGTAGCGACCCCAGCAGCCCGGGCGGCGAGACGATCGCTCGAACCGAGGAGCCGGCCCCGATCCTCCTGAAGCCCAGGGGCGCCGCCGAGCCGGTGCCCTGGGAGCCGGGCGCCACCATCGAGGACGAGGTGGGCATGCCCGTGGCCGGGCCCACGGAGCACCTCGACGAGGTCGAGTTCGTGGCGCTGGACGTCGAGACGACGGGGAACTCGCCGTTTCTCGTGCTGGAGATCGGCGCCGAGCGGTTCCGTCTGGCGGGCTCCCTGTCCCTGTTCGACACGCTGGTCGACTGCCGCGCGCCGATCAACACCTACGCCCGCAAGCGCCACCAGATCTATCGCGAGATGCTGGCCGGCGCCCCGGGCTTCACCGACGCGCGCCGGGCGTTCCTGCGCTTCGCGAAAGGCGCCGCGCTGGTCGAGCACAGCCACGACGCCTTCGATACGTACCTGATCGGCCGGGGGCTGAAGCAGCCCCTGAGGCACGCGGTGATCGACACCTCGGCCCTGGCGCGCCTGGTGCTCGGGCTGCCCAGCGGGCAGACGCCGGGGTTGGCGGCGGTCGTCGCCGAGCTGGGTGTCGACGCTCAACCGGCCCACGCGGCGCTGAGCGACGCGCAGGCCACCGCGGCGGTCTTCAGGGAGCTGGTGCGGCGCGCGCGCGAGCGCTTCCACTGGGAGACGCTCGGCGACCTCCTGGCTGTGCTGGACCGCCCGGCCATCGACCGCTCCGCGCTGGAGCTGCCGCGGCGCCGCGGGCCCGGCGGCGAGCTGCTGCCGCCGCCGCCGCGCCGCCGACCACGCCGGGGCGGCGAGCGAGGCGCCAAGCTGGGCGAGACCACGCCGACCACGTAGCTGGCGGCTGCGTTCGGCCCCGGCCCGCACGCAGCATCGACCTGGACTCGATCGAATCGCTTCGACAAACGAGCGCGACCTCGTGAGCGTCAGGGGAGAGGCGCGCGTGACGCATTCGCGCGTGCCGAAGTGGTAGGGTGACCGCCCGTCCGATGCCGAGTCGCACTGAACGTTCGTCGGAACCGACCCCCCAGTTCCCGCCCACCCAGCCGATGGTGGTCAGGCGGGCGAGCGGTTTCGGGCTCAGATGGGTGCTGGCCGGGGTGGGCTACGCGCTGCTGATCGCGGCGTGGGCGTTCGCAAGCCCACTGGGTGCGGCGCCGGACGAGGCCGCACACACCGTGCGGGCGGCGGCTGCGGCGGTCGGACAGCTCCAGGGCCGGTCCGTGATGCCGTACGACCGGACGCCGCAGCGCACGCCGGCACAGGCCGACTTCCTGAACGCCGAGGCGCAGCAGTTCACCATCCCCGCCGGCCTCGCCCCGCCCGAGCCGTGCTTCGCCGGCCATGCCGACCGCGCCGCCAGCTGCGTTGGCGCCCAGCCGACGCGACGCACGACCGGCACGGTCACGGCGGTCACGTACACGACCACCGCGCCACCGGGGGCCTATGCGCTCGCCGGCCTGGCGATGGGGCTGCCGCAGCAGCTCCTCCCGCCCGGCTACCTCGGCCGCCTCGCGCTGGCGCTGCTCTGCGGGCTCCTGCTCGCCGCCGCCGCGTGGGCGGCCGGCGCACGTGGGTCGCTCTGGCCGCTGGCCGGTCTGGCGCTGGCGGCGTCGCCGGTGGTCCTGTTCCTCAGCGCGTCGCTGGGGCCGCAGGGCGTGACGCTGGCGGCCGCCCTCTGCTTCACGTCCGCGCTGATCGCGTTCTGGATGGGACCGCCCCGCCGCGGCCTGGTCCCGCTCCTCGCGGTGTCCGGCGCGGTCCTGGCGCTGGCGAGCGCGGCCGGGCCCGTCTACCTGGCGGCGCTGATGCTGCTCGCGCTGCCGCTGGTCCAGCCCGCGCGCCTGATCCCGCTCGGCTCGCTGGCCGGCCTGCTCGTCGTCGCGGCCGCGGGCGTGGCCGGCGTGGCATGGGTGCTCGACCACCGGCTGCTGCCGGCCGGCCACGGCGACGTGCTGGCGGCAGTCCCTGTCGTCCTCCGCGCCGCGCCCACCGTGGCGCAGCAGGCGATCGGGGTCTTCGGCTGGTCGGACGTGACGCTGCCCCTGGCTGCGTACGTGGCGTGGGGCAGCCTCGCGGTGATCGGCGTCGCGACCGCCCTGCTCCTGGGCCGCTGGCGCGACCGTCTGGCGCTCGCGCTCGGTGTGGCCGGTGCGTTCGGCGTCGCGGTCGTCGCCGAGGCGTTCGTGCTGTCGCCGGTCGGCTGGGACCTGCAGGGTCGCTACCTGGCGCCGGTGCTCGGCGCGCTCCCGATCGTCGCCGGGTTCATCCTCCAGAGGGCCGGCGTGCGGCCCCGCGCCGACGTGTTCCTGCTCGGTGCGGCGGTGATCGCCCTCCAGCTCCTGGCCTTCTGGGAGAACGCCCGTCGCTACGCGGTGGGGCGGCACGGTCCGCTCGCGTTCCTCGACACGGCCCAGTGGACGCCGCCGGCAGGCTGGCTGCCGTGGTTGGGGCTGGCCGGGGCCGGCGGCCTGCTGATCCTGCTGTCGCTGGTGCCGTTGACGCGAGCCGAGCGGGACCAGGAGGCGCACGGGCCGCTGGTCGTGGTGGACCCGATCTCCGTCAGCAGATAGAGCGCCGGGACGCCGGTCAGTGCTCGGCGCCCCGTCGCAGTGGGTGGCTGCGGGCCAGCTCCTCCTGCCGCGTCTTGTGGTACCCGCGGTCGTGCTGGGGACCGAACAGGCGCCGGTCCGAGGACAGGCGCAGCGCGCCCAGCTTCCTCAGGGCGCGGAACCCGTCCACCCACGTCAGCTTCTTGCCGTCCTCCCGGCTGCGCGCGTAGTAACGGATCGGCACCTCGTGGATGCGGTAGCCCAGACGCAGGACCCGTCCCGTGATGTCCGGCTCGATCTCGAAGCCGTTGCCGCGCAGGTTGAGCCGCTGCCACAGCTCGGATCGGAGGACCTTGTAGCCGGTCTCCATGTCCGAGATGTACGAGTCGAAGAGGATGTTCGAGACCATGGTGACGAACCGGTTGCCGACAACGAACCAGTAGCTGTAGGCCGTCTGCCCGCCGAATCCGCGCACGCCGTAGACGACGTCGGCCCTGCCCTCCAGCAGCGGTTCCAGCAGGACGTGGTAGTCGCGCGGGTCGTACTCCAGGTCGGCGTCCTGGACCAGGGCGAAGGGCCTCCGCAGCTCGCCGATGGCGCGCCGCAGCGCCGCGCCCTTGCCGGCGTTGTGCGGCTGGCGGAGCGGCCGGACGCGGCTGTCCCGCGCCGCGATCTCGGTCAGGATCTCCCAGCTGGCGTCGCGGGACCCGTCGTCGACGGCCACGACCTCACCCACCTCGGGCCGGTCCAGCACATGACCCAGGATGGTCGCGAGCGTGCGCTCTTCGTTGTAGATCGGCATCATCACGCTCAGCACAGCGTCTGGCCGCTTCGACATGACGGGTCCAAAGGTAGCAGGCGGTCCCTCTGGCGAGCGGTCTGTCCCCCCCGTGCATCTCAGTCGAACAGCGTCATCTGGATCTCGGGCGTCGGATGCTCCAGACCCGAGAGACCGACCCCGACCAGGCGGACCGGGCGGCCCTCCAGGTGCGTACGGTCGAGGGCCGCACGGGCGGCGCGAAAGATGACCTCCTGGTCGTCGGTCGGGCTGGTGCGGCTCACCTGGCGGCTGACGAGGCTGAGGTCCGCCAGCTTGAGCTTGACGGAGACGGTCCGGGCGCGCACGCCGTCCGCGTGGAGACGCTCGCCGACCCGCTCGACCAGCTGGCGCAGCGCCGTATCCAGCGTCTCGCGGTCCGTGACGTCGTGCTCGAACGTCATCTCGGCGCTGATCGTGCGGGCGGGCCGGGAGCCGTCGACCGGAGACCGGTCGCGGCCCTGGGCCAGCCGCTGCAGGAGCGCGCCGCCGGTGCCCAGGATCTGCATCAGCCGCTGCGTCTCGTGGGTGGCCAGGTCGCCGAGCAGGCGGATCCCCGCCAGCCGGAGTCGCTCCTCGGTCTTGGGGCCGAGGCCGGGGATGACGCTGATGGGGAGGGGGGCCAGGAAGTCGGCCTCGCTGCCGGGCTGGACCAGCACCAGCCCGTCCGGCCTGCGGCTCGCCCCCGCGATCTTCGCCACCAGCTTGCCCGTGGCGACGCCAACGCTGGCCGTCAGCCCGACCTCGGTGTGGATGCCGTACTTGATGCGGCGGGCCACGTCCTCCGGCGTCGACGTCCCGTGCCGGGTGCGCACGGTGACGTCGAGGTAGGCCTCGTCCAGCGCCACCGACTCGATCTTCTCGGGCGAGGTGAAGCGCCGCAGGATGACATGGACCTGGCGGCTGGCCTCGCGGTAGCTGGCGTGGACCGGCGCCACGACGACCAGCTCCGGGCAGCGCTCCAGAGCCTCGTGCAGCGGCATGGCGGAGTGCACGCCGAACCCCATCGCCTCGTACGAGGCGCCCGTGACCTCCGCCCGCCGGGAGCGGCCGGCGACGACGGCGACCGGTCGCCCCCGGAGGCCGGGTTCGTCCCGCTGGTGGACGGACGTGTAGAAGGCGTCCAGGTCGACGTGGAGGATGGTGCGAGGCCAGGTCTCCGCGCGACGCATGCTGGCCGCAGTTTGCCACAACACGTTGTGCCTGACCCGGGTGACGCACCCACGACGTGGCGCGAATGCAGCGTCGTCGCCGGTACCACCGACGCGGCGCTGCGATGTCCTGGGGAGCGCGGGGCCCCGCCACGCGCGCCCGGTGGCGGGTGGAGGCAGATCCCGATACTTAGGCAGACGGTGGGACAGGCAGACATCTCCTCCAGGCGACGGGTCCTCCTGGACGCGCGTCCGCTCCAGGGCGGCGACGCGCCGCGGGGGATCGGGACGTACGTGCGCGGGCTCATCCTCGGTCTCCGTGAGGCGGGGTTCGACGATCGGACCGCACTCCTCTTCGACGGCGGGCGGCCGATCCCGCCCGTGCCCGCCGGCGAGTTCGTCGCCTACACCCTCAGACGCCGGTACGCCGGCCGGGTGGGCTACCTGGAGGAGGCGGTGGCGATGGGCGCGGACCTGACCCGCATCCGGCCGGCCCTCTACCACGCCACCACGCTGGCATTGCCGAGCAGGAGCCCGGTGCCGCTGGTCGTGACCCTGCACGACCTCATCCCCTGGGCGCTGGGCGGCTGGCGTCTCCTGGGCGAGAGGACCCGCTGGTGGCTGGGCCGCCGGCTCCTCCGCCGCGCCGACCTGGTGCTGACGCCGTCCGAGGCCACGTCTCGGGACGCCCGCCGGCTGGCCCGCGTGCCGGACCAGCGCCTGCTGGTCGTGGCCGAGGCCGCGGCGCCCGGCTTCGTCCCCGCCGCCGGGGCTGCCGCGCGGGTGGCCGAGCGGCACGACATCCGGAAGCCGTACCTGCTGTTCGTCGGCGCCCTCGACGCGCGCAAGGACCCGGGCGGCCTGCTGGCGGCGTGGGAGGTCGCCCGCTCGCTGGGCGCCGACGTGGACCTGGTGCTGGCCGGCGGCCCCAGCCGGCAGGCGCCCGCGGACATGGGCGCCGCTCGCCGGCTCGGCTATCTCGAGCCGCCGGCGTTGATCGACCTCCTCTCGGCCGCCAGCTGCCTGGTCTTCCCGTCCCGCTACGAAGGCTTCGGCCTGCCGCTGCTCGAGGCCATGGGATGCGGCTGCCCGGTCGTCGCCTACCGCAACTCCAGCCTGCCCGAGGTGGCGGGCGACGC
>DASYBH010000518.1:0-3938 GCA_036500885.1 Candidatus Dormiibacterota bacterium | reverse complement strand
GACGGGCCTCAATCGGCCCCTCCCCCCTCGCGGCCCCTCGCGGGGGAGGTGGGTCGGCTACGACCCGGAGGGGGGTCGCTTCGTCAGATCCGAGCACGCTCATCGCCGAGACCGATCTGAGCGACCCCCCTCCGGCCGCTGGGGCGGCCACCTCCCCCGCCAGGGGGGAGGGGCCAGAAACGCGCGCCGCCTCTCGCCAGGGCACCGCATGTCATTTGGAAGCCCTCGTCTACCCGCCCAGGGCGCCCAGGAGGACGCGCAGCTTGGGGCGGGTCTCCTCCAGCTCGGCGGCGGGGTCGGAGTCGGGCATCATGCCGTTGCCGGCGTACAGCCTGGCGCCGTCCTCGTACAGCAGCCCGCACCGGATGGCCACCGCCAGCTCGCCGTCGCCGCGGCCGTCCATCCAGCCCACCGCACCCGTGTACCAGCCGCGCTCCATGCGCTCCAGCTCGGCGATCAGGCGCCGCGCCGGCCCCGTCGGGGAGCCGTTGATCGCCGGGGTGGGGTGCAGGCCCGCCGCCAGGTCCAGCAGTGAGACGGCCGGCTCGCGCAGCTCGCCCCGCACGGTCGTGGCCAGGTGCTGGATGTTGGTGAAGCGAACGATCTCGGGGCCGCTGACGCGGACCGAGCGGCACGCGGCGCCGAGCGCCTCGGCCACTGCCCGGGCCGTCACCCGGTGCTCGGCGGCGTCCTTGGCGCTGGCCACCAGGCGGGCCGCCAGCGCTTCGTCCTCGGCCTCGTCCTCGCCCCTGGCGATGCTCCCCGCCATCGGCTGGCTGGTGACCTCGAGGCCCAGCCGGCGCAGCAGCAGCTCGGGCGAGGCGCCCGTGAACGCCGTGCCGTCCGCGCCGGCGATGAGGAACGTGAAGCAGGCGGGGTAGGCGCTCCGCAGCGCGCTCGCCACCCGCCCGGCCGCGACCACGCCGTCGCCGTGGGCCATCACCTCGCGCGCGAGGACCACCTTCGCGGCCTCACCCGTCCGCAGGCGGCGCGCGGCCTCGGCGACGGCGCCCATCCAGTCGGCCTCCGGCCGCACGGGCTCGACCGAGAACCGCCGGGCGCGGGGCGCATCCCACGCGGCCGGCTGGTCCAGCATGTCGAGGTCGCCGGTCGCGAACGTGCGCCCGCGGACGCGCGTCACCGCCAGCGCGGGCACGCGGAAGAGCACCGCGGGGAAGCCCAGCCAGGCGCCTGCCGGCTCCTGGCTGGGGTCGAAGGCGAACCCGCCGATCGCCACGAGCCCGGTGCCCGGCGTGCGTGCGCCGCTCGCATGCAGCTCGCCCGACAGCCGGCGCCACAGGCGCGCGGCGGCAGCGACCCGATCGGCCCCCGGCTCGCGGTCCAGGCATCGCCCGGCGTCGTCCTCCAGCCCGACGCCTTCGGGCGTCGAGACGACGTCGAAGCGGCGGCCGATCCCGGCGATCGACACGGCGTCGGGCATCGGCCGCTCGATCAGCATCGCCTCGTGGCCGGCGGCGCGGGCCGCTCCGACCAGCTCGACGAGGTCGGGCGTCCGATCGAGTTCCTGGGCTCGCAGCCAGTCCGGCGGAGCCAGGCGGCCGTGGCTCACCGCGTGCGCTCGATCCGCTCCCGGGCGGCGCGGAGCACGGCGCGCTGGAAGTGGTGCCGCACCAGCGTGCCGCTGGCCTCCAGCAGCTCGCGGAACGTGCTCAGCAGCTCCTGCTCGGCCTCGGACGCGGGCAGGCCCTGCGACTGGATGCGCTCCCGGACGTGCTCGTCGAACAGGTCGACCGCTCGGCGCGCGGTGCGCTCGACCGCCGCCGCGTGCTCGGCCCCGAGCTCCATCAGGGCGCTCAGCGGAACCCCGGCCTCGACCAGCTCGAGGCCGGCGGCGAGCACGTCGAGGTCCTCGGCCGGATAGCGCGGCTCCTCGCCGCCGGCGACGGGGAGGAGGAGGCCCGCCTCCTCCAGGGCGCGGAGCAGCGGGATGGCGACCCCGCTGCGGGCGGCCAGCTCCTCGAGCGCCAGCGTCTCCGGCGCGGTCGGAGCCGTCACCGCCTCGACCAGCGCCTCGTCGGAGGACTCCAGCTCGCCCTCCAGGAACCGCCGGATCACGGCCAGCGTGAACCCGCGCTGCTGCAGGTCCCTGATGCGGCGCAGGCGCTCCAGGTGCTGGCCCGAGTACCAGGTGACCCGGCCGTCGCGGCGCGGCGGGTCGAGCAGCCCCTTGCCCTGGTAGAAGCGGATCGTGTCCACGGCCACACCGCCGGCCTGGGCCAACTGTTCGATCCGATACTCCACGAGTGAACACTTTAATCCTGAACGCGATCGCTCGCACCCTGAGCGCCCATCTCGGGGCCAAAAGCGAGGGCCAGCGCAGCGGCGCTGGCCCTCTCCCCCCACGGGTCGGTGATCTGTCAGTTCACGAAGACCGCCTGGTCGCCCTGGGTGTGGTCGACCAACGTTGCAGGTCGCCGAGAAGAAGGACGTACCTGCGCATGGCTCTGGATGCCCTCTTCTGCAGGAGCTCAGCAGGCTTCGCGCACCGTTCCGCATCAAGCTCATACCGGTACGTACTGGTACTGCGCGGGAGCGTGCTTCACAGAATCGCCATGGAGACTGAATCGATACTACTCGCAAGTAGGTGACGCGTCAAGCCGCCTGCATGGTGTGCGATCGGCCCCTCGTATACGCGTAAGGAGCGCCGAACGTCACCCATCAGGGGGCGCGCCCCCTGCGCGTCTAGCAGCCCTGGCCGCCGTTCGTGGGGCGGTCGCCGAGCGTCACGCTGAGGTCGACGGTGCCGCTGCCTCGGAGCGCGGTCACCTTCACCGTGTCGCCGGGGTTGTGCACCTGGAGCACGCCGCCCAGTGTCTGCCCGTTGTTCAGCTCCGTACTGTCGATCCTCTCGATGACGTCGTTCGTCTGGATGCCGGCCCTCTCCGCGGGCGTGCCAGGAAGCGCGCGAGCGACCACGATGCCGAAGCCCTTGGTGTCCGGACTGGTGGCCAGCGCCTGCTCGATCGGCTGGAAGCACAGGCCGAGGTATGGGTGGCCCGGCGTCCTGCCCACGAGCAGGCTCGGGACCACCCGCTGGATGACCGCGCTGGGGATCGCGAAGCCGATGCCGGTGGCGCTCGTGCTGCCCGCGGTGTTCATGCCCACGACCCGCCCGTTCCCGTCGCCCAGCGGGCCGCCGGAGTTGCCGGGGTTGATCGGTGCGTCGGTCTGGAGCACGTCGCCGAGGCTCTCCGACTGCCCGTTGCCGCCACCCACGTTCGACAGCTGGCGGTGCAGCGCCGAGATCACGCCGACCGTGACCGAGTCGAAGCCCTGACTGCCCTGTGGGCTGCCGATCGCGACGACGGGCTGGCCGACCTGGAGCCTGGTGGAGTCCGCGAGCTGCGCGACCGGCAGGCTGTCGCCGACCTTGATCACGGCAACGTCCTCGAGCGGGTCGGCGCCGGTGACGTCGGCGGCGAAGTGGCGGCCGTCGGGCATCAGCACCTGCAGGCGGCGGGCGCCCTCGACGACGTGGTTGTTGGTCAGCAGGTAGCTGGCGCCGCCCTGGACGCGGAAGACGAACCCGCTGCCCTCGGACGTGCCGTTGCCCCGCCCGCCGCTGACTCCGCTGGCGATGATCAGCCCGACCGACGGGTTGAGCACCTGGGCGGCGTGGACGGCGTCGAAGCTGCCCACGTTGGTCGGCCCGGGCGCGGCGGTGATCGCCGGCGCCGGCGCGGTGCCCACGGGCGACGCGGACGCGGCCCGCTGGGGCCGGCCGCTGCCTGTCGGGTTTGGCGTCGAGCAGGCCGAGACCAGCACGACGAGCGCCGCCGCACATGGGGCGATGATGCGCAGAGAGGCAGGCGACCGATGCGGTCCTGCGGGAGTCGGCTCCTCGATCACCCTATCCATACGTGCTCCAGTAGTACAAACGTGTCAGCCACACCGGGTCGCTTCGTACGGCCGCGGCG
>DASYBH010000517.1:0-2053 GCA_036500885.1 Candidatus Dormiibacterota bacterium | reverse complement strand
CCGGCGTCGCCTCGGGTATCGTGCATCCGTTGGACCACGTGCGCGCCGGCGGGAGCCCTGTTCCGAACGCCGGCTCGGGCCGCGCGCCCTGCCGCTCTGCGGCCCGACTGATCAGCGCATCACTGGAGGTTTAGGTTGACCACATTGCGCAACTCACTGGGCATCTGGGCCTTCGGACCGGCCGTGACGCGCTTCGTGCCGCCCGGCTACCACCACGAGGTCACGGGCGAGTCGATGGTGGACCGGACCAGGCGCGTCGCCGAGGGGCTGCACGACCTGCTCGACGGGCTGGAGTACCACTACCCGGGCGAGGTCGACGAGGACCACGTCGACGCCATTCTCGGCGTGCTCCGCGAGTACGACATGGATCTGCCGGTCATCGCGTCCGGCCTGCACCCCGACCCGACGTACGCGCTCGGTTCCCTGATCAACCCCGACCCCAGGCTGCGCCGGCAGGCGGTGGAGACCAACCTGCGCGCGGTCGACCTCTGCGCCCGGATCGGCGCCAGCTTCATCATCTGGCCGGGCGCCGAGGGCTACAACTACCCGTTCCAGCGGCGCTACGCGGAGACGTGGGCCCGCTTCATCGATGGCATCGCCGAGATCACCGCCCACGCGGCCGAGCGCGGCGTGAAGATCCACCTGGAGCACAAGAACAGCGAGCCGGCGATGAAGGTGCTCATGCGCAACATCGGCATGACGCTCCATGTCATCCAGAAGGTGCGCGAGCGCGGAGTCGATACCTCACGGCTGCTGGTCAACATGGACTGGCAGCACCTGATCATGAACGGCGAGACCCTCGCCGAGTACGCCGAGGTCCTGGCGGCAGAGGGCAAGCTCGGCCACCAGCACGCCAACGACGGCTGGGGGGCGTTCGACGACGACAACGTGGTCGGCACCAACTTCTTCATGCAGACGCTGGAGCTGGCGCTGACGCTGCAGGACGTCGGCTATGGGGCCAACGGCGAGATCCTGGGCTACGACCTGTACCCGTACACGGAGGACCAGGTCGCGGCGGTGCGCCGGGCCATCCTGCAGTGGGAGTTCATCTGGGAGCTCGCCGGCCGGATCGACCGCGCCGCGCTTGACAAGGCGCGGGCCAGTGCCGACGCGCTCGGCGGTCAGAAGGCCGTGTACCGCGTCCTCGGCCTGGACGAGGGCTTCGAGGCGGAGGTCGTGCGCCGCCGCCTGGAGCGCAGGGCCGCGAGGGCGTGAGGGCGTGACCCTGCTGCTGGGGCTGGACGTGGGCACGACGGGCGCCCGCGCCGTCGCGGTGGACGAGACCGGGCGGGTGCGGGCGGCGGCCTCGGAGGGCTACCCGCTCCACTCGCCGCGGCCGGGCTGGACGGAGCAGGACCCGGCCGACTGGTGGGCGGGCGCGCGCGCCGCGCTGGGCCGGGTTGCCGCCGAGACGCCGGCGGCCGAGATCGCCGGGCTCGGGCTGACGGGTCAGATGCACGGGTCGGTCTTCCTGGACGCCGCCGGGGCGGTGATCCGTCCGGCGCTGCTGTGGAACGATCAGCGCACGGCCGCCCAGTGCGAGCGGATCACGGAGCTGGTCGGCGCCGAGCGGCTGATCGCGCTCGCGGGCAACCCGGCTCTGACCGGCTTCCAGGCGCCCAAGGTGCTGTGGTTGCGCGACGCCGAGCCGGAGGCGTACGCCAGGGTGGCCCAGGTGCTGCTGCCCAAGGACTACGTGCGCCTGCTGCTGACCGGAGAGCGGGCGACGGACGCCTCCGACGCGTCCGGCACGCTGCTGCTCGACGTCCGCCGGCGGGACTGGGCCGACCCGATCCTGGACGCGCTGGAGGTCCCGCGGTCGTGGCTGCCGGCGGTGCACGAGGGCCCGGACGTGACCGGCCGCCTGCGACCCGAGGTGGCGGCCGAGCTGGGCCTGCCCGCCGGCCTGCCCGTCGCCGCGGGCGGCGGCGACAATGCGGCCGCGGCGGTGGGCACCGGGATCGTGCGGTCCGGCCTGGTCAGCTCGTCCGTCGGCACCAGCGGGGTCGTGTTCGCGCACGGCGACGGGTTCGCCCCCGACCCGTCGGGCCGC
>DASYBH010000516.1:0-2216 GCA_036500885.1 Candidatus Dormiibacterota bacterium | reverse complement strand
GAAGGACACAAAGACGCACGAAGGAATAGGGGGATCTGGGATCGGCTGGACCGCTGAGGCTGGCCTCAAAGCCCTTCGTGCGTCTTCGTGCTCTTCGTGGCTTCGTGCTTCAGACCAATTCGGAATCATTCGTCGGCCTGGGCGACCGTCGAGCCGGGCCGGTCTCAGGAGGCGATCGCGGTGACCGCTGTTCGCGGGCGTGCCGACACCGTGGGGAGGCCGGCCGGGCCGCGCCGGGCGACCACCTCCACGGCCGCCCAGGCCGGGTCCTCGTCCGGCCGGTCGGTGCGCACGTGGGCGCCGCGCGACTCGTCGCGCAGCAGCGCCGACCGCAGGATGCAGCCCGCGAGACCGCCCGGCGACCCATCGAGCAGGCGCAGCCCGTCGCGCAGCCCGGCGGCCGATCGGAGCGGGCCGGCGGCGCGGTCGAGCACGTCCCGCTGCGCGGACGCCGGCGCGCCTGGCGCCGGCGCGGCGGGCCGGAGCGGTCCACGCACCGGTGACGCGCCCTCCGACAGCGCCGCCTGGGCGGCGCGGCGACCGAACACCACCGCCTCCAGCAGCGAGTTGCTGGCCAGGCGGTTGGCTCCGTGCACACCCGTGCGCGCGCACTCCCCCGCCGCCAGCAGGCCGGGCGCGCTCGTGCGGCCGTGCTCGTCGGTGACGATGCCACCCATCGTGTAGTGCGCGGCCGGCGCCACCGGCACCAGCTCGCGCCGCGGGTCCAGGCCCGCCTGCCCGCAGCGCGCCACGAAGCCGGGGAAGCGCACCGCGAGCTGCCGGCCGAGGTGGCGCGCGTCCAGGAGGATCGCCGGATCGTCGCGCATCCGCTCCGCGATCGCGCGCGACACGACCGCGCGGGGGGCCAGTTCGCCGCGCGGGTCCGCGCTGGAGAGGAACCGCCTGCCGTCGCGGTCGACCAGGTGGGCGCCGGCGCCACGCAGCGCCTCGGTCAGCAGGAACGTCGGGCCAGGCCCGGCGTATGCCGTGGGGTGGAACTGGACCAGCTCCAGGTCGGCCAGCTCGGCACCGGCGGCCAGCGCCGCCAGCAGACCGGAGCCGTCGCAGAGCGGCGACGTCGTGCTTCGCGAGTAGAGGCCGGCGTAGCCGCCGGTGGCCAGCACCACCGCGCGAGCCGGCACGTCGAACACGGCGTCGCCGCGGACGAACCGCGCGCCCGCGACCCGGTCGCCGCGCTGCAGCAGCGCCTGCAGGCGGGCCTCCAGCCGGCCCGCACGCCCGGCCAGCCCGCGCCGCACTGCCGCCATGATCGCCGCCCCGCTGGCGTCGCCGCCGGCGTGCAGCACGCGGGCGCGCGAGTGGGCGGCCTCCAGGCCGAGCGCCGGAGCGCCGCCTGGCTCCCTGTCGAACACGACCCCGCACGCCTCCAGCCAGGTGACGGCGCCCGGCGCCTCGGCGGCCAGCAGCCTCACCGCCGCCGGGCTGCACAGGCCGGCCCCCGCCGCCATCGTGTCGGCCTCGTGCAGAGCGGGCGCGTCGTCCGGCGCCACCGCGGCCGCGATGCCGCCCTGGGCCAGCTCGGACGATCCGCCTCCAGCCGCGACCAGCAGCACCGACGCGCCGGCGGCGGCCGCCTCCAGCGCGGCCGCGCTCGCGGCCAGCCCGCCTCCGACGACGAGGACGTCGGTCATCCGAGGCTCACCATCCGCTCGAGCGCCAGCCGGGCCCGCTCCGCGACCGGCTCCGGCACGGTCACGTGGTGCAGGTCCTCACGCAGGGAGCGCAGCACCTTCGGCAGCGTGATGCGCTTCATGTAGCGGCAGATCGCGCGCTCGCTGACGGCGTGGAAGCGCTTGTCCGCGTCCGGCACCTCCTTGCGAAGCCGGTGCAGGATGCCCGTCTCGGTCGCGATCACGAAGTCCCGCCCCGGCGATGAGCGCACGTGGTCGACCATGCCCTCGGTGGACATGACGTGGGTGCGCGACGCGTCCACGTCGCCGCTGGCCGCCCAGTACATGCACGAGCTGGCGCAGCCGCACTCGGGATGCACGAGCAGGTCGGCGTCGCCGTGCTCGCGACGCGCCCGCTCCAGGTCGGCCGGCAGGATCCCGGCATGGACGTGGCACTCGCCCGGCCACACCTGCATCGCGCGGCCGGTGATCCGCTCCAGGTACGTGCCGAGGAACATGTCGGGGGCGAACAGGATCGTCCGGTCGGCCGGGACCGCCTCGATCACGGCCCTGGCGTTGCCGGAG
>DASYBH010000515.1:0-4502 GCA_036500885.1 Candidatus Dormiibacterota bacterium | reverse complement strand
TCGGACCGCGGGTCCCTGGAGCAGGACGTCGCCGGCGCCGTCCTGCCGGGCCACCAGCGTGTGGGGCTGGCCCAGCAGGCGGGACGGCGGCACGGGCGGGTTCACCGCGCCTCTCCCAGGAGTACGCGCCTCGCGGGACATTGCCGCATTGCCGGCGGCACAGTGGCCAGCGGCGGGACCGCGGGGCTGGTCAGCGGCATCGTCGCCACCTCCTCCGGGGTGAGTGGGCGGCTCCGGATCCCGGCAGGCAGGCAACAGCAGCCCCGGGTCGGGGAAAGACCGCGTCGAGGCAGAACACCTTCACGGTCTAGAGGTTACCGAAAACCTGATAGCAATGCTATGGGTTTTAGTGAGGAGGACGTTGCCGGCTGGCGGATCGGTGCTGCCAGCCGGTCGCTGCTGGCGCTGCTAGTTCCGGACCTGCTCCGGTGTCTCCTCGCTGGGGTAGACGTATGGGCGGGTCCAGTCCGGGACGCCCTGGGAGAGCTGCCCGGGAGTGGTCTGGCTCTTGATGAGGTACTCGAGCGCGCCGAGCTGAAGGCCCCGTGAGACCAGCTCCTCCTCGCTGTAGTTGCTCACGATCACGACCGGGATGTTCTTGGTTCGGTCGTCGGCGCGCAGGCGCTCCAGGAAGGTGAGGCCGTCCATGCGCGGCAGCCTCACGTCGAGGAAGATCAGGTCGGTCATGCCCCTCGTCAGGAGGCCCAGCGCCTCCTCGCCGTCGCCGGCCACCTGGACGGTGTACCCGTCGCGCTCGAGCTTGACCCGATACATCTGAGCCAGGGCCGCGTCATCCTCGACGAGCAGCACCCGTACCTCGTCAACGTCCGTCTGGTCCATCGTCCTCC
This sequence comes from Candidatus Dormiibacterota bacterium, assembly GCA_036500885.1. Classification (GTDB taxonomy): domain Bacteria; phylum Chloroflexota; class Dormibacteria; order Dormibacterales; family Dormibacteraceae; genus CF-161. The sequence continues at coordinate 3,654 of DASYBH010000515.1, read as the reverse complement.
TCCGGTCGAGCACGCTCAGCCCAGTCATGGACCTGGGGAAGCAGACCGCTTCTGCGCGCGCACATGTAGAACAACGAGGCTATCACGATAGGCTCGCCGGCGGGTTGGCATATTTGACCAACGACGAGCTGATTCATGGATAGCGCCAGTGTAGGTCGCGCCGCCTGTCATTCAGCCGCCCAGGGTAGCCTACCGGCCCTCCGCACGAACCTGCACTTCGTGACGTCAGGTCGTATATTAACAATTATGCACTTCATTATAGTCATGATAGGAGGTTTGGAGTTGTGTCGAGCACGATGACGATCGTGGTCGCGGTCGTGGTGGTGCTGGCGGTCATCGCCTTCGCGGTGCTGCTGGGCCTGCGGGTCTATCGCAGCCGCCACCTGCGGGCCCGGTTCGGTCCCGAGTACCAGCGTGCGGTCGAGGAGACGGGAGATCGCCGGGCGGCGGAGCGACAGCTGCACGAGCGCGAGCAGCGCCGGGAGCAGCTCCCCATCCGCGAGCTGGGGCCCACCGCCCGCCAGGGCTATGCCATGGAGTGGCGGGCGGTACAGAGCCGCTTCGTCGACGACCCGGCCAGCGCGGTCGGGGCGGCTGACGAGCTCGTGACCCGCCTCATGCGGGAGCGCGGCTACCCGACCGAAAGTTTCGAGCAGCAGGTCGCCGACGTGTCGGTCGACTACGCGGGAGCGGCCGAGAGCTACCGGCGGGCGCGCGCGATCCTGCAGCGCGCGCGGGGCCAGGTCGCGACTGACGACCTCAGGCAAGCGATGGTGCACTACCGCGAACTGTTCGAGGAACTGCTCGGCGAGCCGGCCGGCACGACCGCCGCCGACCGGCCGTCGCGCGAACGCCGCGCCGGCGACGGCGCGCCGAGCTCGCACAGGGAGGTCACCTGAGATGGAGCGGCCACAGGAACGCCGCGAGGACGATCCCGGCCGGCGCCGGCTGGATGAGCAAGACGAGCGCGCCCGCATGGGCGACGACGAGCCGCGCCGTCCGGCCGCCGGCACCGCGACGGCTGAGCCCGGCGCAACGCCCGCTGAGGGCCGCACGACCGGTGAGGCCCCGCCGCCCAGCGGGGAGCGGTTCGAACTCTTCGGCGTCAGCGACATGGAGGACTACCGGCGGCGATGGGAGACCCTGCAGGCGAGGTTCGTCGACGACCCCAGGGGGTCGGCAGAGGAGGCGGACAGGCTGCTCGGCGAGATGGTCGAGCAGGTGAACCGCCGCCACCGTGAGCTTCGCGACGAGCTGGGACGGCACCCTGAGCAGGGCGACACCGAGGCGATGCGCCTGGCGCTCCGCCGCTATCGGCAGTTCTTCGCGATCCTTGCTGGGACGTAAGACCGTTCCCGGTTTGACCGGCACTCCTCCCACCAGGGGGCGCCCGGTGCTCCAGCGCCGGGCGCTCTCGCTTTGCGCCGGCGGCCCCTACGGCGCCCGCACGGCACCTCGGGCCTCGAAGTCCTCGGCTCGGACCCGGGAGGCCTCGATCATGTGCTGCGGGATCAGCACGGGACCGGCGCCGAGCGCGCCCGCGTAGATCGCGGATTGGGCCGTCTCCTCCAGCACCACGTTGACGCCGACGGTTTCGGCTGGTGTGCGGTGGAACGCCAGGACGCCGTGGTTGGCCAGCAGGACCGCGCGCCGCTCCGGCGCCAGGACGTGGCGAATGTTCGCGACGGCCACCTCGGACCCGCGCGGGCCGTAGGCGGCGACCGGCACGCCTCCGCCCAGTCCGAAGATCGCCATCGCCTCCGCCCAGCACTCGATCGCCCGGTTGGCCACGGCGAACGCGGTGGCCCATGGCGAGTGCGTGTGCAGCACGCAGTTCACGTCGTCCAGATCCTGGTAGACGGCCGTGTGCATGTGGATGACGGCGTTGGCCACCGGCGGCACCTCGCCATCCAGGACCTCGCCGTCGAACCGGATGCGCACGATCGCTTCGGGCGGCAGGTCTCGGAGGCTGCCGCCGGCGGTGAACAGGATCTCGTCCTTTCCCGGGACCCGCAGGCTGAGGTTGCCATGCCCGGACAGGGAGAGCACGCCGCTCGCGGCGACGCGCTGGGCCGTCTCCAGCATCTCCCGCCGCAGATCGTCCAGTGTTGCCGCCATCTCCGGCCCTCCGTGTTCCGTGCCTCCGGGTCGTGATTAGCGTAGTACGGCGGCGAGCGCACGGCCGGCGAGGTGCGCCGCGCCGGCTGAGGTAGGCTAGGAGCCTGCGGCGAGGTGAGCTCCGTCAGCTCGCTCCTACCGTTGCCAACCCGGCCGCGAAAGCGGCAAACTGTGCCGATCGCGTGAGACCGGGCTGCCGCCGGGGATCGCATCTGTGTCGCGGGTATATGCTGATATCTGCGCTGACACCTGGTATGAGCGCTTGCATGCCTGTCGGTGCGACCCCTGGCAGGCTAGTGGAGGACACAGGATGGCGACCAGGGCTGCCGCGGAGGCGGGCCTCGACACCGATGCGCTGCTCCAGACGCTGGCCGCGTTCAGGGCCGGCGACTTCACCGCTCGCCTGCCGGAGCACTGGACGGGCGTTGCCGGCAAGATCGCCGACTCGCTGAACGACGTCATCGCCCGCAACCAGCACCTGACCCAGGAGCTGGCCCGTCTGCGTCAGGTGGTGGGCAAGGAGGGGCGGATCAACCAGCGCGTCTCGTCGGGCGGCACCGCCGGCGGGTGGGCCGAGTCCATCCACTCGGTCAACGACCTGGTCGAGGACCTGGTCCGCCCCACCAGTGAGACCGCGCGCGTCATCACCGCGGTGGCCAACGGCGACCTGACCCAGACCGTGCCGCTGGAGGTGGACGGCGTCGCTCTGCAGGGCCAGTTCGCGCGCACCGCGAAGACCGTGAACACCATGGTCAGCCAGCTCTCCTCCTTCTCCTCCGAGGTGACGCGCGTCGCGCGCGAGGTGGGCACGGAGGGAAAGCTCGGCGGGCAGGCCCGCGTCAAGGACGTGGGCGGGGTCTGGAAGGATCTGACCGACAGCGTGAACACGATGGCGGGCAACCTCACCGCCCAGGTGCGGAACATCGCCGAGGTCACGACCGCGGTGGCCAACGGCGACCTGTCCAAGAAGATCACCGTGGAGGGCCAGGGCGAGATCCTGGAGCTCAAGAACACGGTCAACGTGATGGTCGACCAGCTCAACGGGTTCGCCTCGGAGGTGACGCGCGTCGCGCGCGAGGTGGGCACCGATGGCAAGCTCGGCGGCCAGGCCCAGGTCAGCGGCGTGGGCGGGGTCTGGAAGGAGCTGACCGACAACGTCAACCTGCTCGCCGGACAGCTGACGAGCCAGATCCGCAACATCGCCGAGGTGACAACGGCGGTCGCCAACGGCGACCTGTCCAAGAAGGTGACCGTCGACGTCCAGGGCGAGATCCTCGCGCTGAAGGACACGATCAACGTGATGGTGGACCAGCTCAACGGGTTCGCCTCGGAGGTGACGCGCGTCGCGCGCGAGGTGGGCATCGAGGGCAAGCTGGGCGGCCAGGCGCAGGTGCGCGGCGTCAGCGGGACGTGGGCGGACCTCACGGACAACGTCAACACGATGGCCGCCAACCTGACGGCCCAGGTCCGGAACATCGCCGAGGTGACGACGGCGGTGGCCAACGGGGACCTGTCCAAGAAGATCACCGTCGAGGG